>CAMPIR010000008.1 GCA_946886435.1 uncultured Candidatus Saccharibacteria bacterium
ACTAACCGGATCGAGCTCGTACTGCCAGTGTGTTGGCGGGATGTGCTGGATGAGGTCAGCTAGGTCGGCCCGGCGTGGGCTCTTGAGGATTAGCTGCCAACGGTAGCTGTCGCGGACGCGTTCGTAAAATGCCGGGGCGGGTCCGAGCAGCTCCATGCCGGGAGCGAGGTGAGGTCGGAGTGTGCTAGCTAAACTACGTGCGGCGCGGACGCTGGCACTTTCTGATTTGTAGGTACAGGTGATTTTGAGCAGGTAGCAAAACGGTGGATAGTTGGCGCGTTTTCGCTCAGAGGCGGCGTACTCATAAAAGTTAGTGAAGTCACGGTTTATGCCGTATTTTACCGCAGGATGGTCGGGCTGGTAGCTCTGAATAACGACATGGCTCTGATGCTCATTTCGTCCGACACGGCCGCTGACCTGAGCGAGCAGTTGAAAGACACGCTCGCTCGACTGGTACTCCGGGAGCGCTAGGCCGCTGTCAGCTTGAACGACACCAACAAAGCGGAGCTTGGGCAGGTCGAGGCCCTTGGCGATGACCTGGGTGCCAATGATGATATCGATATCACCATCGTAGAGGGCTTGGTACTGGCTATCGACCGTCTCGTGGTTCAGGTTGTCGCCATCAAAGCGCGCGATACGCGACTCAGGGAAAAGCTTTGCGAGCTCCTCAGCGATGCGTTTAGTACCGATACCTTTATGGATAATGTGCGCACCTTGACAGTCCGGACAGTTTGTCGGGACGCGCTCCTGATGGTTGCACAGATGACAGCGTAGTTGGAACTGATCGGCATGCAGCGTCAGCGGGACATAGCAGCGGGGACAGGCGGCGCTCCAGCCACAGTTTTCGCAGAGCGTTATCGGTGCACTACCTCGTCGGTTATGAAATATGAGCGCTTGATGACCGGCCTCGAGCGTTTCGCTTAGCTGCGTGAGTAGAGTATCGGACAGAAACGGGCTGCGGTTGAAGTTGCCGCGTTTTGTCATATCGATAACGGTGACTTCAGGTAGGATGGCGCCTTGACGAGCAAGCTGGGTGAGTTCGACGATGCTTTCGGGTGAGTTTTTCTCTGCAAGGTAATAGTCGGTAACGCTCGGTGTCGCACTGCCGAGTACCAGTTTGGCGCCGTGAGCAGAGGCGAGAACGCGCGCAGCTCGAAGCGCCGAGTAACGCGGTGATTTTTCCTGTTTGTAACTTGGTTCGTGGCATTCGTCGATAACGATCAGGCCGATGTCGCGGAAAGGGGTAAAGAGCGCTGAGCGTGGGCCGATAACAACCCGTGGCGTGGTAGAGTTCAGCGCCTCTAGCCAAGTGTTATGACGGGTTGCTTCGGTCATAGTCGAATGGGTTATCAGCACGTTTTCGATATGGGCAGCAAAGTCGGCGACGATCTGCGAGGTAAGGGCGATCTCGGGTACGAGGACGATGACTGATTTTCCCTCCGCCAGCGTTTGTTTGGCTAGCTCAATATAGAGAGCGGTCTTTCCTGAGCCGGTTATACCACGCAGGAGTGAGGTGCTTTCGGTTGTGCTATTGATATGGGCGAGAGCACGTTTTTGTGCACTGTTGAGTACAAAATGTGTTCTATCTCTACGGTGTTGAGTGGGTGTATTTACTACTTTTCTCCGTGTTTTGAGGACACCGCTCGGCAGCATCGTTTGCCAGGTGGCGACCGGGTGCGAAACGTAGTAGGTCGAGAGCCAGTCGTGCAGTCTGAGTAGTGGCTCTGGTATGGGCGTTTCAGCAACGACGCTCGCTACTGGTTTGGTCTGGAACGACGGTTTTTCGATGCGTCTTAATACGACGCCAGCAACGTCTTTTGAGCCGACGCTGACATTGACGATCATTCCGGGCACCAGCCGATGCTCGGAATGATAAGTGAGGGCATCGCCCACGCGGCCAATAACGCGGAGCGGCGAAACGAGGTAATATTCCATGTCTACGCTTTATTATAGCGCGGGGCTTACGTTACTCTATGACCGACTGGTTTTTGAACCGGTACGCCTATACAATAATGCTTATGTATTTCAGTTCACGACTCGATGCTGGCTATCGTCTCGCTCAGGCGATGCAAGATAGATATCGGTATGAGAACTCAATTGTCGTAGCGCTCAACGATGGTGGGGTCCAGGTCGGCTATCAAATCGCGGCGGCACTACATTGTCCGATCGCTTTGCTCCTCATCGAGGAGATCGAGGTGCCGGGCGAAGGCGAAGACCTCGGTACGCTGAACCAAAGTGGACGCTTTACCTATAACGGTATGCTCTCGGCGGGTGAGGTCGAGGCGTACTACAATGAGTTTCATGGCTATCTCGAAGACCAAAAGCGCGAAAAGATGAGTAGCATAAATCGGCTGCTCGGATCGGGTGGTATCGTTGATGCGGAAATGCTCAAGGAGCGCCATGTGATCCTCGTTTCTGACGGACTACCGAAAGGTACCAGCCTCGATGCAGCAGGGGACTTCGTGAAACCTATCCGTATCGAGAAGCTTATAATTGCGGCGCCGGTCGCGTCCGTCGAAGCGGTAGACAGGGCGCATATACTCGGTGACGAGCTACATATTCTCAGCGTAACCGATAACTATCTCGACACCGATCACTACTATGATGTTAACGACGTGCCGAGTCAGGAAGCGACGCTGGCGATGATCAATGAAATAGTACTCAGCTGGCACTGACACTCCCCGCAGTACGAAATATATTCAATGTCAAGGCTTGTCGTCGTGACACTAAAACTGTAGAATAATTAGCAACGAATATAAAACTTAAGGTGTGAGATTTTTATAGAGTATGTTAGATGTTTTTATCACGTCGCGGGTTCGTCGAAAGATTATCGTTGTTTACGCGAAGTATCCTGATTTCCGAACGCACGTGCGTGGACTAGCCAAGCTAATCAAAGAGGATCCAGGTAACATCCAACGAGAGCTGAAGCGACTTGAGAAGGTGGGGTTCCTGACGAGCGAAAAGCAAGGCAACACAAAGATTTATTCCACCAATAAACACTTTGCGATCTTTAAGGAACTTCAGAGTATCGTCATAAAGTCGCAGCAAACACAGGCAGGACGCAAGCGGGCTGCATCTAACGACGCCGCATAGATAGCCTATGGCATTAGTTGAGGCTGTATTAGCTGCCCGGGGCCTGACCGATCCTAAAACTCGGCAGGCCTTTTTGCATCCGAGTTACGAGGCGATGCGGCATGACCCGTTTCTGCTACCGGATATGGACAAGGCTGTTGAACGGCTGGCAGACGCAAAGGAAAAGGGCGAAAATGTCGTCATCTACGGCGACTACGATATCGATGGCCTAACAGCGTCGACTGTGCTCTGCGAAAGTTTTGCGGCATTCGGTATCACGGCGCGTGTCTTTATCCCGAACAGGTTCGTGGAAGGTTACGGTCTGAGTGCAAAAGCGATCGAGACGCTCGCCAACGAAGGCGCGCAGCTGATCGTTACCGTTGACTGTGGCAGCCTCAGTCACAAAGAGATTACCCGTGCAAATGAGCTCGGTGTTGACGTCATCGTGACCGATCACCACTCGGTAGCCGAGACGATGCCTGATGCGGTCGCTACTATCAACCCGAAGCGCCCCGACCATGACTATCCGTTTATTGACCTGGCGGGTGTTGGCGTTGCATTTAAGCTGGTACAGGCGCTCCAGACGCGACTCGAGGGCTTGCCTCTCGGACAAGAAAAGTGGTTGCTCGACCTGGTTGCACTCGGCACGGTCTGTGATGTTGTGGAGCTGACCGACGAAAATCGTGCGAACGTGTACTGGGGGCTCGAGGTTATGAAAAAAACTCGGCGGCCTGGCGTGCGGCTGCTTATGGCGGTATCCCGGGTTGATCCCGAAAAGCTGGTGGCGCGCAGCCTAGGTTTTGGACTGGGTCCTCGGCTCAATGCTGCGGGGCGGCTAGAAACGGCGCAACTAGCGCTCGATTTGCTGATGACGACCGATAACTCGGTGGCTTTTGAGCTGGCCGAGCGACTGGATCTGATGAACCGTGAGCGTCGCACCGAGCAGGATAGGATATTTAAAGCGGCGCGTCAGCTGGCTGATGTGATGAATGACGACAACGTACTAATCGTCAGTGACCCCAGCTGGAGTCACGGAATCATCGGTATCGTTGCGGCAAAGCTACTCGAAACGTACCATAAGCCAACCTTTGTACTCCAGGAACTTGAGGACGGAACCGCGAAAGGTTCCGCGCGCAGCTACGGTGATTTCTCCGCAGTCGAGGCTATTCGGGCGACTGAAATACACCTGATCAAAGGGGGCGGTCACAAGTTGGCTGCGGGCGTGACCCTCGAAACGACAAAGATTTCAGTTTGGCGCGAGGCGGTCAACGACTACTATCGTGGCCTCAATCTGGTTGATCAACTCCGCCATCTCGAAGTCCGATCTGATGTTACGTTGCCTGACTTTGCACTATGTACCGAGGGAAATATTTCAGCGCTCAGTCGGCTCGAGCCATACGGGAACGGCAACCCCGAGCCGGTGTTTGAGTTTTCGAAACTGACTATCATGAACCGACGGACGATGGGCGCGGATGGGCAGCACGTCAAATATCGATTTGCCGACAAGAATGGCCAGAGCATGGAGATGATCGCTTTTAACAAAGCCGACACGTTCACGGCAGATATCGGCGAGATGGCGGCCGTATGGTGCGAACTCGGTATCAACGAGTGGAACGGCAGGAAAGCGGTTGAAGGCAGACTACTCCGCTTAGAGGTTGTATCTCTGTAAAACTTCTGTTAGAATATTTCGAGTATGATTCAAGTAACACGTAAAGATGGCAACGAGGCAAACGAAAACCTCATCCGTCGATTTAACCGCAAAGTCCTCCAGTCTGGAGTGCTTTCTACTGTCAAAGCCGGTCAGCGCTTTGCAAAGCCTATCAGCAAGGTCGAACGCCGCAAAAAAGCGATCGTCCGCCGCGCGCGTAAGGCCGACAAGCTTGCGAAAACCCGCCTCGGTTTGCGCTAAACTGAGCGCCTCGAGCAATTATCCTGTCTCGGTTATACTAGAGGCAGGATTTTATTTTGACCACCTAATTATGCAAAGGAATATCTATGAGTAATCTGACCGACCGTATCAATGCTGATCTGAAAGAGGCGATGCTTGCACGTGACGAGTTCGTGACTATGACGCTGCGTGGTCTCAAGGCTGCGATACTAAACGAAGAAGTCGCAAAAGGTGCCCGCGACACCGGTCTCGGTGATGAGGCAATCGAGCAGTTGATTGCCCGCGAGTCTAAAAAACGTGACGAGGCTGCCAAGCTCTTCGAGCAAGGCGGCAATCAGGCAAGCGCTGACAAAGAGCGAGCTGAGAAGGAATTACTCAGCAAATACCTACCTGAGCAGATGTCGGAAGACGAGATAAAAGTGCTGGTTGCCGAGACGATTGCTGAGCTCAAGCCCGAGGGCATGAAAGATATGGGTCGTGTCATCGGGGCTGTCAAAGCCCGTGCGGGCAACGCCGCGGACGGTGCGATGATTGCGCAACTAGTGAAGGACTCGTTACAATAAGCTTATGATTTTATTTGTAGGCCCTCCAGGTTCCGGTAAGTCTGTCCAAGGACAACTGCTCAGTGCGCGCCATGGTTTTCGTTGGGTTTCTGCCGGTCAGCTACTTCGCGATACCAAAGACCCGGCCGCGTACGAACACATGACAAAAGGTGAGATGGTAGACAACGATCTCGTAAATCGACTCGTTGGCGAAGCGATCGGCCGCGCCAAAGATATCGCGCATCTCGTGCTCGATGGTTATCCTCGTCAGCTAGAGCAGGCACAGTGGCTTGTTGATGAACTACCGAAACATGAGCGCAGTATCGCGGCGGTTATCGTACTGAACGTGCCTGACGGAGAGATTTCTCGTCGACTCAAGATTCGTGGTCGTCTCGACGATAACGAAGAAGTGATAGCGGCTCGCACGAGACTCTACAACGAGGAAACGCAGCCGATTCTCGACTACTACCGCTCGCTCGGTATCGAGGTTCGCGACGTGAATGGTTTTGGTAGTGTCGGTCAAGTTCATGATCATATCGATCAGGTGATACGCGAGTGTTTGGGCGAATAAAAACCGCCGATGAAATACAGGCGATGCGGGAAGGCGGCCAACTGCTCGCAACAATCTTTGACGGCCTGGAAAAACAGGTTAAACCGGGGGTAACGGAGCGTGATCTCGACGGTTGGGTGCTCAAAGAAATCATTGCGCTTGGTGCCGAAGCTACGTACAAAACACCTGAAGTGGGTTTTCCGGCTAGCATCTGCATATCAACAAATGATCAGATCGTTCATAGCGTTCCTACCGACTATGCACTACGACAAGGCGACGTGGTCGGCTTTGATCTCGTTATTTCCTATAAAGGCATGAAAACTGACAGTGCATTTACGATGGTGGTTGGCGAGAAGCCGGTCGGCGACACAAAACGACTACTAGATTACACCGAACGAAGTCTCTACGCTGGAATCGATGCGATCAAGGGCCCGGTTCGAACGGGCGATATTTCTGCTGCGATCGAAGCGGTACTACGCGACGGCAAACTCGGTATTGTCCGCGAATTGGTTGGTCATGGGATCGGCCACAGTATGCATCAGGCTCCCGATATACCGAACTACGGGACGGCAGGAAAGGGGTATTTACTCGAGGTAGGCGATACGGTGGCGCTTGAACCGATGACGACGCTTGGAAATGAGGGCATTGTAACCGACCGTGAAGATGGTTGGACGATACGAACTCGTGATGGAAGCCTCGCGGCACACTTTGAACACACGGTGCTTATCACCGAGCACGGTGCCGAGATCCTCACGGCACTAAGTGACGTATAATAAAGCTATGAAGATTGCTATTGCTGGATTCGGACTCGAAGGCCGGACCAACTATGACTACTGGAACACACCCGATAACCAGCTGACGATCGTTGACGCCAGGGAGCAGCTCGACGATCTCCCTGAAGGCGTACCGACGCTGCTTGGCGCTGACGCCTTTTCTGAACTGAGTGGCTTTGATCTCGTTATCCGCACGGCAGGCCTTGCGCCGTCAAAGATAAAAACAGACGGCAAGGTCTGGTCCGCCACGAACGAGTTTTTCGTGAAGTGTCCCGCACCGATCATCGGTGTAACCGGTACAAAAGGTAAGGGCACGACTGTGAGTATGATCTCGAGCATGCTCAGTGCGACCGGAAAGACGGTTCATGTCGTGGGCAATATCGGCGTACCTGCGCTCAGTGAGCTTCCAAAAATATCAGCCGAAGACATCGTTGTATTTGAGATGAGTAGTTTTCAGCTATGGGATATAGAGAGAAGCCCGCAGTTGGCGGTAGTACTTATGATCGAGCCGGATCATTTGAACGTTCACCCAGGCTTCGACGACTACGTCGCTGCCAAGGCAAATATTCGTCTTCATCAAAAACCTGGTGACTACTGTCTTTACCACCCGACCAACCAGTTTTCGCGCCAGATTGGACTGATGAACGTCGAGGATGGACACAGTAGCAGTGGGCGCTACGGCGTGCCGGATGACGGACATGTCTATGTGAGCGAGGGTGCGTTCTGGGTGGGAGATCAGCCGATCTTCAGTATTGATGCGGTTCAGCTACCGGGGGCTCACAACCTTGAGAACGCTTGTGCAGCAATTAGCGCAGCACTCCGCTTTACTGATAATGTTGTAGCTGTCGAGCAAGGGCTTCGTTCCTTCGAGGGCTTGCCCCACCGACTTGAGTTCGTACGAGAGCTTGACGGTGTTCGCTACTATAACGATAGTTTTTCGTCTGCTCCGGGCGCAACCGCGGCGGCCGTGCGAGCCTATACCGAGCCGGAAATTGTTGTGCTTGGGGGTATCGATAAAGGTGCTGATTTTACCGACATGGCCGAAGCAATCAAGTCGTCACCAAACATCAAACAGCTCATTATTATTGGCGAAATTCGACACAAGCTAGCTGACTTTTTGGTGAGCCAGGGTGTTGATTCACCGATCGATGTCAGTGAGGCGCACACCATGCCGGAGATAGTCCGGCTCGCGAAAAACTATGCTTCATCAGGGGATGTCGTGATACTCAGTCCGGGCTGTGCGAGCTTTGACATGTTCAAGGATTTTTACGATAGGGGCACGCAGTTTCGAGAAGTAGTCCTGGGTTTATGAGCGTTTTTGTTTTTGAGAGTTACGAGTTTGAGCCGGGCACAGGCCTAGCTCGTTTTCGTTATAGTTTCACTGAGGACAAGAGCGCTACGTTCTGCGAGGAGCTCAGCTTTGGCGCTGCGGAAGAGTATGACCAGCAGGTCATGGAGCGCGCGCTTTTTTTGGCGTTTATGCTGATCGGTGTTTCGTACTACAAAACCGCTCCGACACAGCAGGTACTGATACGGACGGGTGGCTTGGATGAATGGCAGGCAGAGTTCTTTAGCCGGTTTTATCAGGAAGGGCTGAGTCAGTTTGCGTTCGAAAATAATCTCACGCGTGCAGAGCTCGCCCAGTTTACGGCGCATGGCGATTCGGCTTCACCCGTGTCCTATAAAGGCGCGGGTGTTCTGAGCCTTCAGAGCGGCGGCAAAGATTCGTTGCTGGTCGCGCGCATGCTCGAAGAAGCTGGTCGTGATTTTAGTGGTTTTTATGTCAGCAGTACGGGCTCGGCACCGGACGTTATTTCGCATCTCGGCGGTGAGCTTCTCATCGCAGAACGCACGATCGACCACGCGGCGCTGCGCCGTGTCGGTGGGCTGAACGGACACGTACCAGTTACCTATATCGTGCTTGCCATTAGTCTCATTCAGGCGGTGCTGTTCGGAAAGAACGTAGTCCTTGCCGGAATCGGCCATGAAGGTGAAGAGCCGCATGAATGGATCGGAGATCTGCCGGTCAATCACCAGTGGTCAAAAACTTGGCAAGCCGAGCAGTTATTTGCCGAGTACGTGGAGCGCTATATCTCGCCGGATATTCGTGTCGGCTCACCACTACGCGCCTATACCGAACTAAAGGTATCAAAGCGTTTTGTCGAGCTCGGATGGAGCCGCTATGCCGGTTCATTTAGCTCGTGTAACGTCGCAAACTACCGCCAGGGCGCGTCAAATGAAACGCTGACGTGGTGCGGTGAATGCCCAAAGTGCGCCAACTCATATCTATTGTTCTCTCCGTTTGTGTCCGCTAAGGAGCTGATCGCGATTTTTGGCTGTGATCTCTATACGAAGCTCGAGTTAGCCGAAACATTTAAGGGGCTCCTCGGTATCGACGGGGTTATGAAGCCGTTTGAGTGTGTGGGCGAGATTGACGAGCTTCGCTATGCGTATCACCGGGCTCAAAATCGTGGTCACTACGCAGCGTTGCCGTTTGAGGTTCCGCGAGCCGGCTCCTTCGATATAGACAGGCAGTATCCTTCTGCTGACTTTTCAGACTTGTTTGCATAATCATTTTATTTGCAGAGCTGCTACACAAGCGGTTATACTGGCTGCATGCAAGAAGTATCTCGATATGCAGTCGGACTCGACATAGGCACGACATATGTACGAGCCGTTGTCGGACACCTCGACGGCACAAACGAAAAACCAACAATCGTCGGCGTCGGTGTTGAGCCGAACAGCGGAATGCGAAAAGGTACGGTCGTAAATCTCGTCAATACCGCACAGGCGATCGACAAGGCGCTCGAAGCCGCTGAGCGCATGAGCGGACACCAGATCCATGCCGTTACGATCAGTGTTAATGGCTCTCATGTCGTTGGTATGAGCAGTAAGGGCGTGATAGCTGTAGGACATGAAATCACCGAAACTGATCTCGAGCGCGTCGAAGAAGCCGCAACCGTCGTTCAGCTGCCGGCTAACCGTGAAATACTTGAGGTGACGCCTCGCTCATATCAACTCGATGGCCAAGAAAACATCAAAGACCCGATCGGCATGACAGGTGTGCGGCTCGAAGTTGATGCGCACGTTATCACGGCACTTGGCCCGCATCTCAAAAACCTGGTGAAAGCCTGCGAGATTACCGAGACGCAGGTAAACGGTCGAGTGCTCTCAGGCCTCGGAGCAGCACGCGCTGTCGTCAGCGGACAGCAGACAGAAAACGGTGTCGTGCTCGTTGATATCGGCGGTACCACGACAAATGTCGTTGTGTTCGAGGAGGGTGACCTCCAGCACGTTGCTGTTCTTCCGGTCGGTAGCGTCAATATAACGAACGATCTGGCCATCGGCCTAAAAACAGACCTCGACGTGGCCGAGAAGGTGAAGGTCGACCACGCGGTTGCCGTCCCCAACGCGCATAAGAATTCCAGCAAAAAAGCCGTCGTTAAGGTAGACAAGACGTCGCATGAGTTTGATATCGAAGATATCGACATGATCGTCGATGCGCGGCTAGAGGAAATCTTTGAGTTGGTTCAAAAAGAGCTTCGTAGTATCGGTCGCGACTCAAAACTGCCCGGTGGCGTTGTGTTGACTGGCGCTGGGTCGCTGATGCCAGGTATCGATGATTATGCAAAGCAGGCCCTGCAGCTCAGCGCACGCGTCGGCAAACCGACCGGTTATGGCGGCGTGGCTGATCAAATCGAGTCGCCAGGCTTTGCGGCGGCCGTTGGGCTGATGCTCGCAGATATGGACTCTGCCTCACAAACCCGCCCGCATGGCGGCTCACGCACAGACGCTCAAGACAGAGCCGGCGATATCGCGCGCGGCGTAACCAGCAAAATAACAGGGATATTTAATAAGTTTCGTTCATAAAATGTATACAGACGACAAGTCGAGTTGCCAGGTGTGCAGTTTTTTTGTACCCTAGGTAAAGACATGTATACTAAATGTGAACAAAGCGGGGGAACGCCAACGTGCCAGAAGTAAAACCAGCAGATATACAGACATTCGCCACCATCAAGGTGATTGGTGTTGGTGGCGCAGGTGGTTCAGCGGTAAACCGCATGAAAGAGGCCGGCCTGAGTGGTGTGCAGTTTATCGCTGTTAACACCGACGCCCAGGCACTTCACAATTCAAAAGCAGACATCAAGCTCCATATCGGCAAGGACGCGACCCGCGGTCTTGGCGCCGGCGCTGATCCAACAGTCGGACAGGCTGCAGCCGAAGAGTCTGAGGAAGATATTAAAAAAGCCCTTGAGGGCGCTGATATGGTCTTTGTTACTATCGGTGCCGGCGGTGGTACCGGGTCCGGTGCTGGCCACGTCGTGGCGCGTATCGCCCGTGAGATGGGTATCCTCGTCGTCGGTGTTGCCACAAAGCCGTTTAGTTTTGAAGGCGAAAAGCGCCGCAATAACGCCGAATGGGCCATTGCTCACCTCGGCAAGCAGGTTGATACGCTTATCACCATTCCGAATGACCGCTTGCTCCAAACGATCGACCGCCGCACGCCGCTACTTGAGACGTTTAAGATCGCCGATGACGTACTTCGTCAGGGTGTTCAGGGTATCTCTGAGCTGATCACCGAACACGGACTCATCAACCTCGACTTCGCTGACGTTAAGGCCATCATGAGCAACGCAGGAAGCGCCCTGATGGGCATCGGACGTGCCAGTGGTGATAACCGCGCAGCACAGGCCGCTCAGCAGGCTATCGAATCACCGCTCATCGAAGTATCTATCGATGGCGCCAAGGGTGTTCTGTTCAACGTCACCGGTGGGTATGACATGAGTATGTCTGAGATCCAGGAAGCTGCCGAGATCATCACCAGTGCGGTTGCGCCTGATGCGAACATCATTTTTGGTGCGACACTCAAACCTGAGATGGAAGACGACCTGATCATCACCGTCATCGCAACTGGTTTCGACAGTCAGTATTTCCATGAGCAAGCACAGGCCCTCTCGTCGATCTCGCTCGGAACTCCGGTTACTGGTCTTCACGAAGAGGAAACGACCACATCCGTGCACGATGTCGAGGCCGCAAAGGGACGCGAAGCTGACGATGAAGCAGTAAACGCAGCCGTGAGTTCTATCAACATGAACCTAGACACTGAAGCGAAAAGCTCATTTGACGACGAAGAAACACCGACCAACATATGGCAGAGCGCCAACGAGGATGAGTCAGATACTCCCGCTTTCCTGCGCCGACGTAAGAAGAAAAAAGACGAAGACAAGAAGTAACTTAAAAAACCACCCGACAAAACCGGGTGGTTTTTTAAGTGCTCCGCAACCAAAACCTTCATCCGTCAGCTGGCGGATTGAAAGCTTAGGTTGCGGGAGACAGGGGACTGTCACCCGCGCTGGCTTAGCCAGTTGGAGCCCATTCGGCCCATTGTCCGCTCGGGTGGATGACGATGCTGACGAACTGCATCTCCAGCAGGTCGAGCGACGGATGGGGAGGAAGGCGGTAGGCCTCTCCTTTCTTGTCGCCCGTCAGCGGGCAGACGGTCACACCGTCTTTGCTGATGAAGCCGGCTTGAGCCGACACCTGCGTGCTCATCGTGCATTTTCCTTCTCTTGCTGCTTCGGAACCGGGTCGTTGAGGATTCCGAAGATGGCGTCGAGTATGCCGATGATGATGAAGCATGCCATCACGCCTCCACCGAGCAAGATCGCGAGGATTTTGGAGCGATCCCCGGGTACTGTAGCTGCGGCCATGACGAGCGTGTTCATGAGGATCACGGTTGCCCCTGTCTCGAAAAAAACATCACCATCGGGATCGATGATAACCTGCCTATTATAGCAAAAATGATTAAAAAAGTCAATACTGTGTCGTTACTGACAGACACCTCAAGACAGGGTATACTAGGGTCTTACAGTAACTCCTCCCGGTATAGCTATATATAGTCATAAGCGCTATATGTTGCACAAAATACACTTGCAAAACGCTAGATATGGGGGGTATAGTAGAAACCAGCTACACAAGCAAACTTGGGAGTGTAGGGTTCTGTTAACAGAAGACAAGGAGAACAAAGAGAGCTATGAGATGTCCGCGCTGCCGGTTCGAAGATGCCAAAGTCGTTGAGTCGCGAGATGCCAGTGATGGTGATGCGATCCGTCGTCGACGTGAATGCTTGAGTTGCAAGCATCGTTACACGACCTATGAGCGTATCGAACGGCCAAACCTCGCAGTCATCAAAAAAGACGGTGAACGCGAACTGTTTGATCGCAAGAAACTGTTTGCGGCGATACATCGCTCAGTCGGCAAGTTCTTTAGCTCTGACGTTGAGATCGAAGAGATGGTTGCTCGTGTTGAGGACCAGCTCTATGCCGAAGGCAGTTCCGAGGTTAACTCGCGAGCTATCGGTGATCTCATCCTGGCTGAGCTCGCTAGACGCAACGAAGTCGCCTATGTTCGATTTGCCAGTGTCTATCGTGAGTTCAAGAGCCTGAACGAGTTCGAGTCGGCGCTCAAGCAACTCCGAAGCACGTCCTCTGAAAAACAGTAAAGGTGCTACTCATCATCCTTTGGGAGGTGTGGTGAGATAACAATACAAAAAACAACTTAAAAAAATCTATAAAAACGAGGAGGGTAGAGTTATGGCACAAACCGTGTCCGCGCTTTCTGTTGCGCGATATTTTACGGAAGTTGGAACACATCCGTACGACCAATTGAACTGGGTCAAGAGAGAATCAAAGATCGTTAACCCGGGATCAGGTAAGGTTGTTTTCGAACAACACGACGTTGAGTTTCCTGAGTTTTGGTCACAAAATGCTATCAACATCGTTGCCCAGAAGTATTTTTATGGCACCCCTGGCACTCCGCAGCGCGAGAAGGGTCTGAAGGACCTGATCGACCGTGTTGTCGACACTATTACCCGCCACGGCTACGATAACGGTTACTTTGCTGACGAAGCCGAAGCCGACACCTTTAACGCAGAACTCAAATACATCCTCGCAACTCAACGAGCAGCATTTAACAGCCCAGTCTGGTTTAACATCGGCACACCAGATCGTTCACAACAAGCCAGCGCCTGTTTCATCCTCAAAGTTGATGACACCCTCCCAAGTATCCTGAACTGGTACCGTGAAGAAGGCATGATCTTTAAGGGTGGCTCTGGGGCAGGTCTTAACGTCTCGGCTATTCGCTCGAGCGCTGAAAAACTTAGCAGCTCAGGTGGATCAGCCAGCGGCCCAGTTAGTTTCATGCGTGGTGCCGACGCCAGCGCCGGTACGATCAGCAGCGGTGGCAAGACTCGTCGTGCGGCCAAGATGGTCATCCTAAACATCGACCACCCAGACATCGAAGAATTCATCTGGTGTAAGGCACGTGAAGAACGAAAAGCCTTCGTGCTCGAACAGAACGGTTTCGATATGGGTCTGAACGGTCGCGACATGGTCTCGATCCAGTACCAAAACGCTAACAACTCTGTTCGTGTCACTGACGAGTTTATGCGTGCGGTTGAGAGTGACGGCGACTGGGATCTGGTCGGCGTCAAAGACAAGAAAGTCTACAAAACCGTCAAAGCCCGTGAACTCTTCCGCCAGGTGGCCGAAGCCGCTCACGAGTCCGCCGACCCAGGCATGCAGTTCGATACGACTATCAACGACTGGCACACGACACCAAAGGCTGGTCGCATCAACGGCTCGAACCCATGCTCTGAGTACATGCACCTCGACAACTCTGCTTGTAACCTCGCATCACTCAACCTGTTGAAGTTCCTGAACAATGACGGAACGTACGATATCGAATCCTACAAACATACCGTCGAGACTGTTTTCCTGGCTCAGGAGATTCTCGTCGGTTACTCTGAGTACCCAACTGAAGGCATCGACAAGAACGCCCGTGCCTACCGCGAGCTCGGTATTGGCTATGCCAACCTCGGTGCGACGCTCATGGCGAAAGGCTTGCCATATGACTCTGCCGAAGGTCGCGCCTTTGCTGCCTCACTGACCGCAATTATGACTGGTCACAGTTACGCGACGAGTGCTCGTATCGCAAAGCGCGTTGGTCCATTTGCCGGCTACAAAAAAGACGCCGAAGGCATGAACCGCGTGTTGCGTAAGCACCGCGATGCGGTCAACGACATCGACGCAAGCCTTGTATCAGAAGACCTGCTCAGTGCTGCGGCAGAAGCATGGGATGACGCAGTAGAGCTCGGCGAAAAGTTCGGTGTTCGTAACTCACAGGCCAGCGTGCTCGCTCCAACTGGTACGATCGGCTTCATGATGGACTGCGACACGACTGGTGTTGAGCCTGACTTTAGCCTGACCAAGTTCAAGACACTAGTTGGCGGTGGAAGTATGGTTATCGTCAACCAAACTATCCCGCGCGCCCTCAAGACACTCGGTTACAGCAAGGCAGACGCCGAAGCTATCGTGAGCTACATCCACGAACACGGGACGATCGTTGGCGCACCAGCACTCAAGGAGTCTGACTACGAAGTGTTTGCGTGTGCGGTTGGCGATAACGCCATCCACTACATGGGTCACGTGATGATGATGGGCGCTGTGCAGCCGTTTATCTCAGGCGCTATCAGTAAGACCGTCAATATGCCGAAAGAAGTCTCTATCGAAGATGTAGAGCAGCTCCACATGGACAGCTGGAAACTCGGCATCAAAGCAGTCGCTATCTACCGTGACGGCTCAAAAGTCGGTCAGCCACTTAGCGACAAAAAAGACCAGAAAAAAGAAGAAGTAAAGGTCGTCGAAAAGGTTATCCAGTCCAACCAGCGCCGTGAACTGCCGCGCGTCCGCACCTCAAAGACGATCGAGTTCAAGATCTCTGATCTCAAGGGTTACGTGACGGTTGGTGAGTTCGAAGACGGACAGCCAGGTGAGATCTTTATCACCGTGGCAAAGATGGGTTCAACTCTCGCCGGTCTGATGGACGCCTTTGGCCGCTCGGTCAGCTATGGTCTCCAGTACGGCGTGCCGCTCAAGGCGTACGTCCGCGGTATGAGCAGTACGAACTTTGCACCGTTTGGCTCAACCGATGATCCAGACATCAAGACTGCGACGAGCATCGTTGACTACATCTTCCGTCGACTGGCGCTCGAGTACTTGAACATCGATGATCGACTCGAGCTTGGCCTCGCTAGCCTCGAAGATCTCGAAGCGGAACTCGAAGCCCAGCAGGCGAGCCTGCTTGACGGTCCTACCGAAGCTCCAACTGATGTTACGGGCCCAACTACAACGGTAGCGGAAGTAGTGCCAGCTGATCTGCCTCGTGACGAGCCAAAGGAGGCAACGCTCCGAACAGCGCGCGCAGAGCTCAAGGTAGCCGATGGTTCATCACCGCTTTGTAGCAACTGCGGTAACGTGACACAACGAGCAGGTAGCTGCTACGTATGTACGAGCTGTGGTTCGACTACTGGCTGTAGTTAAGCCTCGGGTCTAGCAAAGCACGAAACAGGCCGCCCGAAAGGGCGGTTTTGTTTTTGTTCTGGGGGCTATTTACCAAAAGAACAGACAATTTTACTGCTACAATAAACTCATGAGAACTCTTGTAGTCTATAAAGAGAAAAGTGATCATCGGGCACCAGTTGAGACGTTCCTGCATGACTTTACGCGGCGAACGGGCAGGGAGATCGAAACTGTCGACCCCGAGACGCGTGAGGGTGCGGAACTATGTCGGACCTATGA
>CAMPIR010000009.1 GCA_946886435.1 uncultured Candidatus Saccharibacteria bacterium
GTGGCGGAGGAGGCGGCGGCGGTTGGTAGAGACGACGCTACCATAAGCATGCCATCAGTGTCTGTGAAATAACTCTCAGCGAAGTTCGTATATCTGTTCTATGCTATGAAGACGAACAAGGAGAAACCAATGGGACAAGCATACGAGTTCGATGGACGACTATTTGATACAGACGGTGAGTTCCTAGACGCCGTGGCTCATGAATATAAAACAGGTGACAAGGAGCTCGCCGTTACCGCTCTAGAGGACTATGGCTTCTCTCTGTCTGATATCGGTGTGCGACCAGATCGAGAGACTGCCTAAGCGGTACGCGTCTTGACCGTAAAGGTCGTGCGGTCATCGATACCGGAAGTAGCGCTGATCTCACCGCCGACATAGTCCATGATGATCTTATCCAAAAAGAGGCTGAAACCGAGGCCTTCATAGTTGAACTCCATGGTTGAAGTGCCGCGTGAAAACGGCTTAAATAGCCGTGACATCTTTTCTTCGGGGATTGCTGGGCCGTAGTCAGCCACCTTGACGACGAGACTGTTCTCGCGAGGTGAGGAGTCGATATGGATGGTGCCTCCCTCATTGCTGAACTTGATAGCATTATCGATCAATGAGCCGAACACGAAGTCAAACAATGAGCGCCGCTGGATGATCGTCGTCGAGGCGATTCGGTTGACGACCGTGATTGATCTAGCGTCAAGTTCTGGCCGGTAGGACTCGATCAGCAGATCGATGGCTGATTTGAGGTCAAACTTTTCCTCGACACCGACAATACCGGTCTGAATCTGAGAGAGGAGACTGAACTTTTTGAGCATATTCTCAAACCGTTGCATGCCTTCATTGAAATACCTGCTCGAGCGCGTGCCTTCGATACTCGCTTTTTGACCAGCGATCACCTCAAGTCCGGATCGCAGGGTTAGCAGCGCTCGTTCGATGAAATCGTTTCTGGCCTCGTCGATGGCGTTTTCGTGAGCGATCAAGGATTCTCTGTAGCCGCGTTCATGAATCTTTATATAACGGTTTCTGATAGCAACATAAAATACGCCAGAGACAGCAACCAGAACTAAGACCTGTGCCCAGAGGTTAGTTATGCCGAGCTCGATGTTGCCCACGACACCCAGTAGGAAGTTGGAGAGAAGCGCGATAATGACCGTAGTAACGATAGGCGTCCAGAAAAAGGCGGAGCGTAGAAAACTCGGCTGCACGGCATCTTTGGCGGGCGCATGAATGGATTGGAGGGCGGTGTTCGCCTCTATATCGGCGAGAATAGTGCTGATCTTTGACTCCAGACTGCCGAGAGCCGTCTGCAAAGGCATGACTGTTTCCGGCGCAACTTCTTCGGTAGCGACTATTGTTGAGACGCTACCCGACATGAGTGTCAGGGGTGTTCGGAGGTAGTGCGAGGCCAAAGCGATGAAACTATCCTTTTCTTCGGCAATATCTTTCTCACGACGCAAAAGTGCAGCAAGGCGACGTGATGCTTGGGCCTCTAGCAGTGCCTGAACGGCGATGATCGTTGAAGCAACGCCAAGAACCGCGAATACGGCGTAGGGAAACGACCTGGCAATGATCGGTGGGGTGGCACGTAAGACATCTTTCACGTTTTCCGGAATGGCATTTACGATTGGCATGAGCACTGACTCGAGCGGCCCCGGAACGTTTTTCAGGTCAGTATACATATAGAGGCTGTGGCCAGTACCTGAGGAGGTTGGTGTTTCTGTAGGCTCGGAGGGCGTGGGTGCAACCGGCGCAACGGGTGCAACGGGCACTGGGGTGAAGCAGGTCCCATCAGCCTGTCTCTCCATGCCGTCCGGGACTGGGAACTGCGGACCGTCTATATTTGTACAAACATCGAGTGGCTTTGGCTCACAGTTGCCGTCCGGGGCGCTCAAGTACCCCTTCGGGACGCTAACCTGGATGCCTGATAGGTTGTCGCACACATCCTGGGGTGGGGTGGTTTGCGGGAGGCAGTCGCCAGAGACTTCACGGTAGTAACCAGCTGGAATAGCGGTTTGTACGCCAGGCATGTTGTCGCAAACATCTTGGGGTGGTGGCGTTGGTGTTGCGCAGTTACCCGATGCATCTACGTTCATGCCGTCAGGGACGGCTGACTGGTAGCCAGTAATATTGCTGCAGGCATCAGGCGGACCGATATGAACGTTGAGCTGTGAGCCAGCAGCAAAGACTATCGTGCCCCAAGCCCACACCGAGACGACACCAAAGCAAAGCATCGAGACGATAGCAAGATGATGATGTGCCTTTAGGTCTTTTTTTGTCGTTTTCATTTTTAAACTTAATCGTTTCACTTATTGTAAGAGTTTATCTTTACTTTCGCAAGCATAACCCTCTGATGGTTTGCTATACTAACACTCATGTTAGATATCCGCTTTATCAGAGAAAACCAAGAGTTAGTCGCGAACAGTAGCCGGGAGAAAGGCTACGACGTCGATGTCGCTGCTGTCTTGACGGCAGACGATGCGCGCCGCGAGCTACAAACGACCGTCGATGAGCTCCGTGCCCGCCGCAACGAAAACGCAGCGGTGATGAAGGGCGGCAAGCCGACACAGGAGTTGATCGATGAGGGCAAACGTATAAAGATCGAATTGGCCGAACGTGAGTCGTATCTGACAAACGCGGAACGTGAACTGTCTGAACTACTTATGGGCGTACCGAACATTATCTTTGATGATGTGCCGCTTGGTGGCGAAGCTGATAGTGTCGAGATCAAAAGAGTCGGCGAACAGCCAACTGGTGCGGTTGACCATCTTGAGTTTGCGCAAAAGCGTGATTGGGTTGATTTTGAGCGAGGAGCCAAGGTCGCTGGCGCAAAGTTTTACTACCTAAAGGGTGACCTCGCACTACTAGAGAATGCAATCACGCAGTATGCACTCGACTTTGTGACGAAAAAAGGCTTTACCTATATGAGCGTGCCACACCTCGTTAACCAACGAACCCTTACCGGGACCGGTTTTGCGCCGCGTAGCTCGGATCAGTCTGATGAATACGCGATCGAAGGCGAAGATTTATCGTTGATCGCCACGGCCGAGATCCCATTGACCGGCTACCATGCCGATGAAATCATCGACGAAGCCAAGCTGCCGCTAACCTACGCAGCGCTCAGCCCATGCTACCGCAAAGAAGCCGGCACATACGGCAAGCATACCCGCGGCCTGTTTCGTGTCCACCAGTTCAACAAGCTCGAGATGTACGCCTTCACGACGCCAGAGCAAAGTCATGAGATGCATGAACGTATTCTGGCCATCGAAGAGGAGCTATGGCAGAGTCTGGGGATTCCGTACCATGTCATCAATATTGCTGCGGGCGATCTAGGCGCGCCAGCTGCCAAGAAGTTTGATATCGAGTACTGGTCATCGGCTGATGGAATCTACCGCGAGCTAACGAGCTGTAGCAACTGCACTGATTTTCAGACGCGCAATCTCAACATCCGTATTCGTCGTGCCGACGGCAGCCTCACGATGGCGCATTCACTCAATGGCACAGCCGTGAGCCTCGCGCGCTCGCTCGTCGCCGTTATCGAGCACTACCAAAACTCCGATGGTACACTCAGAGTTCCAGAAGTACTGCAGCCATACCTCTCTGGTCGCTCGATTCTCTAAGATTTAAAACCTGAAAAGTTGCTATACTAGTAGTACAGCTAACGATAAGGAGGCTACGTATGATCCACACCATCAACGTAACTGGAGTTCGTTATACTCCGGACGAACTGACAAAACGCTATGTGCGTAAAAAGATCGGTTCGCTCGATCGCTATCTCTCCCGGCACACACGCAAATCCGCCACCGTCGATATCAGACTCAGAGAAGTCAACCGCGCTCACGGTAACAAATACGAGTGTGACGTCGTCATGCATTTGCCCGAAGTGACCGTTACCGCCAAGGATTCGACGATGAATATGCTGGCTGCCGTCGATATTGTCGAGGAGAAATTGCGCTCACAACTCAAAAAATATCACGATACCCGCAAGGAGCATCGCGGAAGACACGATATCCTGGGGCGTATCAAGCGACGCGTCTACCGACCGACGTTTGAGAGCTGATAGCAGAGGGAAGCGTAAAAAGCCCGACTGGCTCTAGTCGGGCTTTTTTTTCACCCCATATAGGGCTATACTGGATAGAGTTTCATTACTGAGAAAGATTGAGGGGAAAGTAATACCTATGAAACAGGCACTAACGAAAGTGTTTGGTGATCCACAGGCACGTATCATAAAGCGACTCAAAAAACGTGTCGTCGAAATCAATAACCTGGCTGATAAATATCATGACATGAAGACACCTGAGCTCAAAAAGCAGACTGAGGTGCTCAAAAAGCGTCTGGAAAAAAAGGGAACTGAGCTCGACGACGTCTTGGCGGATGCCTTTGCGCTGGTTCGCGAGGCAAGCGATCGCTCTCTCGGTATGCGTCACTTCGATGTTCAGCTGATCGGTGGTATAGCGCTTCACGAAGGTAACGTGGCAGAGATGAAGACCGGTGAAGGTAAGACGCTTGTGGCAACGCTACCAACGTATCTCAATGCCCTGACTGGCAAGGGCGTTCACCTTGTTACCGTTAACGATTATCTGGCGCAACGTGATGCTGGCTGGATGGGCGAACTTTATGCCTATCTCGGACTGACGACCGGTGTCATCGTGAACGATGCTAGCTTTATCTACGACGCAAAATACGACAACGAGCAACACAGTGACCCTCGTATGAAAAAGTTGCGCCCAGTCAGTCGTAAAGAAGCCTACGCTGCCGATATCACGTATGGTACCAACAACGAGTTTGGCTTTGACTATCTGCGCGACAACATGGTTAACGATACCGACCTGCTACGTCAGCGCGAGCTGAACTTTGCGATCGTTGACGAGGTTGACTCGATCCTGATCGACGAAGCCCGTACGCCGCTTATCATCAGTGCGCCAGCGATGGAAAATCCTGACCTGTACCAGAAATTCGCCAAAGTAGCCGCCAGCCTCAAGCCTGAGCACTATGTTCTCGATGAAAAACGCCGTAGCGTTAGCTTGACCGAAGAAGGTGTCGACAAGATCGAAAAGATGCTCGGTATCAAGAACCTCTATGGCGCCGACAACTTCCGCTCGGTCTATCACATGGATCAGGCTCTCAAGGCTCAGACGCTTTTCCGACGCGACAAGGACTACGTCGTTGCGACTGACGGTGAAGTTGTCATCGTTGATGAATTTACCGGCCGTTTGATGCATGGCCGTCGTTACAACGAGGGCCTACACCAGGCTATCGAAGCAAAAGAAGCCGTAACTATTCAGCAAGAAAGCCAAACGCTCGCGACTATCTCATTCCAGAACTATTTCCGCCTCTACAACAAACTGAGCGGCATGACCGGTACCGGTTTTACAGAAGCTGAAGAGTTTCAGCAGATCTACGGCCTGGACGTTATCCAGATTCCGTCAAACCGTCCGCTCGCTCGCTCTGACCGCCAGGATAAGATCTTTAAAACCGAAACCGGCAAGATCAAGGCGCTCGTCGAAGACGTCCGCGCCTTCCAAGAGGAAGGTCGCCCGGTGCTTATCGGTTCCGCAAGTATCGCAAAGAACGAGCTGATTAGCCGTGCGCTCAAAAAAGCCGGTATCAAACACGAGCTTTTGAACGCTAAAAACAACGAGCATGAGGCCGATATCGTCGCCCGCGCTGGCCAAAAGGGTGCAGTTACACTGGCAACCAACATCGCTGGTCGTGGTACGGATATCGTGCTCGGCGAAGGAGTAAAAGAACTTGGTGGTTTGGTTGTACTCGGTTCTGAACGTCATGAAGCTCGTCGTATCGATAACCAGCTTCGTGGACGCGGTGGACGCCAGGGTGACCCGGGAACAACCCAGTTTTATGTTAGTACCGAAGATGACCTGATGCGTATTTTCCAAGGTGAGCGCATCGCCTCATTGATGGATCGTCTCGGTGTTGATGACGAAACTCCGATCGAGAACCGTGCGGTCAGCAAGACACTCGAATCGGCCCAGAAGCGTGTCGAAGGTTATAACTACGACACACGAAAGAACGTCGTCCAGTATGACAACGTCATCAACCGTCACCGTAAAGTGGTCTACAAAATTCGTCGCGATATCCTTGATGGTGAAAACATCAAACCTGAGATTGAGCGGCTACTCGAGGCCAAGCTTCGTGACATTACGATCTTGCCAGGAAAAAACAACCCGAAGTTCGCAGATGAGTTTGAGGCGATTATTCCTCTCAAATCAGATGTCATCAAAAAGATTGGCGCTGAAAAGCGTGATAAAACCCGTTTTGAGCTCGCCCTAAAGGCGTCCGCAAAGCTCTACACCGCCAAAGAGAAAGAGCTCGGTACGGAAGTCATCCGTGGCGTCGAGCGACAGATTTACCTCCAGATTCTCGACCTTCTCTGGATGCAGCACCTCGAAAACATGCAGCACCTACGTGAAGGAATCCACTGGCGCAGCGTCGGACAGCGTGACCCGCTCGTCGAGTACCGTCAAGAGTCCCAAAAACTCTTCGAAGGGCTACAGGGAACACTCCGCGATGAAGTGCTGCGAGCCTTGTTCCGTATCCATAAACACGAAGCGGTTGCTTCAGTCCCTGGGGATGATGTCTATGACTCAGAACTGACGGCTGCGGCGAAGAGCTCAGTCGAGCGCGGCGTAAACGAGGCTGGTCTGCCGACTATACATAACGAAGATGAATTCAAAGTAAAGAAAGCGCCAACTAAGACAGCCAAGAAAAAGGCAGCTGCTAAAAAGAAACGCAAGAGCGCAAAAGCGGCACGCAAACGGCACTAGGGGTCATCAGAGTATGAAACATACAGTACATGAACTTACCCTCAAAAACGGCGCTCGGGGACTGTTAATCGACATCCCAGGAGCTACGGTTATGAGCTTTCAGTTCCATTTCCGAGCTGGAAACCGTTTTGTCAAACATGCTGACATTGAGCAGGCTGCTCACATTATGGAGCATATGGCTTTTGGCGCGAACGCCGAGTTCAAGGATGGCCATGACTATGAAGCAGAGTTTACGAAAAACGGTGCCTACCATAATGCCTACACTTCTGATCACAGCATGGTGTATCTCAGCGACTGCGCGGATTTTGAGTGGGAGCGCATTCTTGAACTCAAGCAGACTGCGATTACCAGGCCACGCTTTAACGAGGAAGAGTTGAAAGCTGAAGCCGGTAACGTCCGAAACGAACTCAACGGCTACCTGAACAAGCACCCGCGCCTGTTATGGCCAAAAATGCAACAGGTTCTCGGTGAAGCGACACTAACCTACCCAGAAGCTATAAAGACGATTTCGAACGTCACGCTGCGAGACATCCGCGAACACTACAACCGAACCCATACCAGTGAAAATATGCGCTTTATCGTAGCGGGCCGTATGTACCGTCGCAAAAAACGTATTATCGAAATGCTCGAGAGCTGGAATTTGCCTCGAGGTGACCGTCTGAGTATCCCAGTTGATGAGGTGCACCGAGCCGATCCGTTTATGATCCGACGCAAGGAGTCGAGCAATATGACATTTGGCTGGTCAATGGTTGTCCCACGTCGACTGAGCGATAGCGAGCTTGATGCTATGAGCTCGATTAACCACATCCTGACCGGTACGATGCACTCACGTATCTTTGGTGCGGCCCGAAAAGCCGGTCTCGCGTACGGTATTTTTTCTGAAACCAGTGCGAACGAACACGCAAGCAGCTGGGATTTCGGCGCCGAGGTGAACCTCGATACTATCGAGCCGCTGTTTGACATCATCGTGCGTGAAGTCAAAGCCGTCCTGGACGGCGATATCAGCGAAGAGGAGATCGAACTTGCCAAGCAGTACGGCATCGGCCGCCACCAGATGGGCGCACAAACAGTCGGCCAGATCAACCGTTGGTACGCTGATCGATATTTCTTTGATGGTCACATCGACGACTATGACCATCGGCCAGCTGCGATTAACGCCGTCACCAAACGACGCATCATGGAAACAGCACGTGAGTTTATCGATGCCAACTGTTGGTTGCTCGGTGGGGTCGGAAGCGGTGACAAAGCATTGCTCGATCGGCTGCATGCAAAACTGGCTACGCTGTTTGAAGAGACGCGGTAAAATAGACTCATTATGAAAGTAGCGATCATTAGTTACGGCGTCGAAGACAAGGCTCGTAACGGGCGCTACGATAGCTCCGATGGTGCTCATGTTTATGGTAAAGAGAACACATTTTTTGTTCAAAATCAAGCGTTTTGCGCAGCCAAAACTGTCCAGACTTCCCGCGTTTACGCCACCACTCAAGGGGTTCTTTCGTAGTGCAGCCACTCAAGCAAGACCTCATCGAACTCGAAGCGGGACTATCGCAAGCCTTCGAACGGTTGAACCTGGAGGCAAAGCAGGCCGAGCTAGGGACGCTCGAGAGCCAGCTTGCTGATCCGGACCTGTGGCGTGATCCGACGCATGCTGAAGTTGTAACGAAGCAAGCGGCAGCGCTCCGACAACTTCTCGAGCCGTGGCAGCTGCTCAGAGCCCAGGTATCCGATGGTGCTGAGCTGCTTGAGCTAGGCGATAGCTCCATCGTCGCAGAGCTGAGTGCACAGGTGGATCAGCTCAAGACTGAGTACGCTCGGCTCAAAAAAGATCTCATGTTCCAGGGTGAATACGATGATCATGCTGCCATCCTCAAACTAAGCGCCGGTGCCGGCGGTACGGATGCACAGGACTGGACGGAAATGCTGGAGCGTATGTACCTCAGGTGGACGGAAAAGGCTGCATTCAAAACAGAGCTAGTCGAGCGTTCGACTGCTGACGAGGCAGGTATCAAGAGTGCCACCTATGCCGTTTCCGGTCCGTTTGCTTATGGCAAGCTCAGGAGCGAGCATGGCGTTCATCGTCTCGTTCGTCTGAGCCCATTTAACAGCGACAATCTTCGCCAAACAAGTTTTGCTCTCGTCGAGGTGATGCCAGAGATAGATGCGCCTGACGAGGTCGTAATCGACGACAAAGACCTCAAGATCGATGTTTACCGGGCTGGTGGTCATGGCGGACAGTCGGTCAATACGACTGATTCTGCAGTGCGCATAACCCATATTCCAACAAATACGGTCGTCGCTATCCAGAACGAGCGCTCTCAGCTCCAGAACCGTGAGACGGCTATGAAGATTCTGCGCTCAAAGCTGGCTCAGATGTTAGCAGAGCAGCACGCCGAAACGTTATCTGATCTCCGGGCCGGTGAGTCGGCTAGCTGGGGAAATCAGATTCGCAACTATGTTCTGCATCCGTACACGATGGTCAAAGACACTCGCACCAAACATGAGGATCGAGACGCGAGCGGCGTGCTTGATGGTAAGCTCGATGGTTTTATGGACGCGTATCTAGAGCATACATCCGGCGACAGTGGAAAAACTACATAATTATCTGGCTATAGAACGGGGTAGTTCAGTCGCGTTTATGGTAAAATACTATAAGTAATGATCCTACTTGATCGAGTCACAAAAACCTATGGGAAAGAGGGTAGTCCGGCGCTGAACCGGATCAGTTTGCATATCGAACCCAAAGAGTTCGTTATCATCGTTGGTACCTCCGGTGCCGGTAAATCAACGCTGCTTAAACTCCTGACCCGAGAGGAAAAGCCAACCAGTGGCAAAATCGTCGTTGGCGGCATCGACTACGACACACTCAAGGACAAGCATGTGCCGCTACTGCGTCGCAAGATCGGCGTCGTCTTTCAGGATTTCAAACTTTTGCCACAACGCACGGTTTTTGAGAATGTTGCCTTTGCGCTCGAGATTGCCGGTATGACGAACCGCGAGATCCGTTCGACTGTACCGAAGGTGATTGAGCTGGTTGGTTTGACGGGCAAGGAAAAGAAATTCCCACACCAACTCTCCGGTGGTGAGCGCCAACGTGTCGCAATCGCTCGTGCAGTTGTCCGCCAACCAAAGATATTGATTGCCGATGAGCCGACCGGTAACCTCGACCCGAAGCATAGTTGGGATATCGTTCGTTTGTTGGAAAAGATTAACCGCTACGGCACGACGGTTCTGTTGACGACCCACAACGTCGAGATCGTAAACCGCCTGAAACGTCGGGTTATCACGATCGATCATGGAAAGATAACCTCTGACCAAGCGCAGGGAAGGTATCAGCAATAATGGCCACCGCACAACGAGACACCAAGGCAAAACTTGGTGGCAAACAACGCTTTCGTCGCCGATGGTTGACGTGGCTTCGTATGATCCGCTACGGCGCTAACAACTTTACCCGTAATGCCTGGCTAACAACCGCCGCTACGGCAGTGATGACGATCACGCTCCTTATTATCTTTATGACGTTCATCTCGCGCCAGGCGCTATCGAACACCGTTGACGAGATTAAACAAAAGGTTGATATCTCAGTTTACCTGCGTAACGACATCAACGATACAGAGGTAAAAAAAGTCATCAAAGAGTTTGAAGAAACCGACAATGTCGTCAGTGTGCGCTACATAAATATCGCTGAGGCAAAAGACACCTATATCGAGCAGAATGCACCGTCCGCTGAACAGCTGCAAGCGATCTCGGAACTTCCGGTGACGCCGTTTTTCCCAAGTCTTCGCGTCATCGTTGAGGATCCGAACGACACCAGTTCGCTGGCTGACTTGGTTGCAAACGATGAAACTGTTAAAAACGCGCTCCATCCTGATCCGAAACGCGCGCCAAGTTTCAGTGGTGAGAAAAAGAAAGTCATCGAGACGATCTCGCGCTGGACTTCGTTTGCCGAGCGCGGCGGACTGGCTGCCGCAGCGGTGTTTGTCGCCATCTCGATGCTGATCATCTTTAACACGATCCGTATGGCCATCTTTAACCGCAAAGAAGAAATCCAGATGATGAAGCTCATCGGTGCCGACAAGAACTTTATCCGTGGTCCATTCGTCGTCGAAGCGGTCATGTATGGATTTATCGCAGCACTACTCGCGACCGGCCTTGGCTATACGTTACTATTCTCCGTAGAGAAACCACTCTCAAGCTATGGCATCGCTATCGGCCCAACGCTCAGCAACTTCACGCTGTTTGCCCCAATTGTCCTGGTTGTTATGATTATCATCGGCTCAACTATCGGTATTCTGTCTTCGCGACTGGCAGTTCGTAGGTATCTAAAAGTATAAGTAAGCAGGGGAAACCATAAGCGCCTTGACGGGCGCTGGTTCCCGTGTTACGTTAGGAGTAATCGCTATGAAAAGGTCCACCACTAACCACTTCAAGCAGTATCTCAGCCGCGCGCTCATCCTCGTGGCTCTTGTCGGTGTTGCTTTGTTGCCACTCGCACCGGCTTCTGCTGAGAGTTTAAATGATAAGATCGCCAACCTCCAGAGTCAGATCGATAGCGCACAGGCAGAGGCCAACCGATTGCAAGGCGAAGCCGATACATTGCAGAACGCGCTCAGTATCCTTGCGTCTGAAAAGAATGCTCTCCAGATGCAGATCGACCTCTCACAGGCAAAATACGATCAACTGACAGCAAAGATCGAGGAAAACCAGAAAAAGCTCGAGAAACAGCAACGAGTACTGTCTTCGACAGTGTCTGATCTTTCGGTTGAGAGCTCAACCTCTCCGATCGAGTTGCTAGCTGGTAGTCCAAGCATCGGTGACTTTATCGACCGGCAAGAGTATCGAACTTCTGTCCAGGAACAGATTGAAAATGCTATCTCTATCGTCAAAAAGCTCAAACTAGAGCTCTCTGAGCAGCGCAAAGAGGTTGAAGTAGTTCTCGCTGAACAAACGGTTCAACGAGACCAGTTGGCGGCTAAAGAGCAGGAACAGCAACGACTGCTAGCCGCTACACAGGCTAAAGAGTCGGAGTACCACGCCCACATCGGTAACCTGAAGGAACAACAGGCTGAGGCACAAGCTATTTTAGCCGCGTCTATCAGCTCGGGCAGCTACAGGGTCGCACCAGCTGGCTATGTTCAAGCAGGTGATGTCGTCGGTGGCGTCGGTAGTACAGGGCTTTCGACAGGACCGCATCTTCATCTCGAAGTGCGCGCCGGCGGTAGTGGCTGTAATATTACGGCCGACCCTGCAAACTATATGCAGCAGCAACCCGTTAACCCTGCGGTAGTGACGCAGCACTACCATAACTCTGACGGTCTATACAGGTGCGGCTTTCATCCAGGAACCGACTACGGCGCATCCAATGGTTCACCTATCTTTGCGATAGCCCCTGGTATGATGTATCGCGGCTGTTCTGCGCAACTGCTTGGCACCGATGCGTATGGATATGTCGCCATAGTTGAAATGGGTAACGGAGCAATCGCTATCTACGCACATATGAGCGGTGGTCCGGCGGCCTGTAGTTACAACACATGGTATAACTAACAAACTCGATTATCTAATCAAAACCGCACCCTAAAGAAGTGCGGTTTTTGATAGAGCTCATGCTAGTATAGTATGAGTATGAATTTGACCGAAACACCCCAGGAACACCCCCAAAAACCAGCAAAGAAAAAAATACTACGCGGACGAACCGTTCCGGTTGCGAATGCGTTTTTTCTCGCCATAGTTGTTGGCTTGATCGGCTTTGTTGGCGGTACGCGCTCCGAAGAGATATTTGCCCGTTTTGATAGCAACAAAACCCCAGCTAGTATCGACTTTAGCTCGCTCGACGATGTCTACGATGTTCTTCGCAGCAAATACGATGGCAAACTCGACCAACAGGCGCTTATCGACGGTGCAAAGCACGGAATGGCTCAGGCGACAGGTGACCCGTATACGACGTTCTTTAACGCCAAAGAAGCCGCTCAGTTCGAAAGTGATCTCGAGGGCAGTTTTGAGGGTGTCGGTGCGGAACTTGGCAAGCGTAACGACCGCCTCATCATCATCAGTACGCTCGACGATAGCCCCGCAAAGGCAGCCGGTCTGCTCGCAAATGACGTTATCGTTGAAGTAAACGGTGAAGATACCAGTAAGTGGAGCGTCGAGCACGCCGTTTCAAAGATCCGCGGTGAAAAAGGTACGACCGTTAAACTGACCGTTTTGCGCGGTGACCAGGGTCTAAAGGATATCTCGATCACACGCGCCGCCATCACCAACCCGAGCGTAAAGAGTGAGATCACCCCTGAAAATGTCGGTTACCTCCGCATCTCCCGTTTCGGCGAAAATGATACCGCTTCACTCAGCCGACGGGCTGCCGAACAGTTCAAGGCTGCCGGCGTCAAAGCTGTCGTGCTCGACCTGCGCGGCAATGGCGGCGGTTACCTGGATGCCGCGGTGGACGTATCGAGTCTCTGGCTTGAGGACGAAACCGTCGTCACGCAGCGCTCACAGGGCAAAGTAACAAACACACTCCGTTCGCACAACGATGCACCCCTGAAGGGTATCAAGACGATTGTGCTCGTTGATGGTGGTAGTGCCAGTGCCAGCGAGATTGTCGCCGGTGCACTCGCCGACCATAAGGCTGCGACGCTCGTCGGAGAAAAGACATTTGGCAAGGGAAGCGTTCAGACTATCGAAGACCTGCCTGGTGGCGGCAAGCTCAAGGTAACTATCGCCAAATGGTTCACGCCAAACGGCAAAAACATCAACAAAGAAGGCATCAAACCTACCGAAGTTGTCGAGCTGACTGTTGAGGACATCAACGCAAACCGTGACCCGCAGAAAGTTAGGGCGTTCGAACTGGCGCGCTAAGCGCTTGTGGCTGAAAACCCGATAGAGTACACTCATAAGAGAACCTATGGATACGAAAAAGAAGATCTTACTAGTCGAAGACGACATCGCTCTGGCGAATGTCTACAAAACCCGCCTCGAGGCTGAAAATTTTGATGTACGTCACGTCGATAACGGTGAACAAGCGCTGACAAATGCCATCGAGTTCCATCCTGATCTCGTCGTTCTCGATGTTATGATGCCAAAGATCAACGGCTTCGATGTCCTAGACTTGCTCCGTTCAACTCCTGAAACGATGAACACCCGGGTTATCCTGCTGACGGCGCTCTCACAGGCCAAAGACAAGGAACACGCCGAACGGCTCGGCGCAGACGACTACCTCGTCAAATCCCAGGTCGTTATCGGTGACGTCGTCGCCCGCATCAAACACCACCTCGACATCAAAGACTAGACGACTACGCGCTTAGCATAAGCTTATTGACAAATAGGCAATTTTTTGCTATCATAATGCTTATGGAATCAGAAAATAAACATCTAGAATCACCTCACGTTCGTAGCCGAGAAGAAGTCGAGGCTATCGCCGCAAATACAGAACGACTTGAAAATGCGAAGCGTCTTGTTGCTCGGCTCGGCGGATTGGGCATCGACGCAGCGAAAGACACCGAGTCCGAGCCTGTAGGCCACGAGCTTAAAGATCGGCTTGATGGAAGCTCGTAACTCCACAGAGAAGTAACCGATGGCACACACAACCGAGAATATATCCCATACTGACAACCCTGAAAAAAACGGTATGCGTGCGGCCGAACGATTTAAAGCCGAACTCACAAAGCTAGCAGAACGAGTTCCAGAAATCAACGCGCGTCCAGAAATCGGCGAGGCAGGCATACAACTCATCGATGAGTACGGCCTCAAGCCGTCATTATTCGAAGATGAGGGCAGGAGCCTGGTTTTTGCCGCTATCGCGAGCAGAGAAGCGGATCGTAGTGATTCATCCGACGACCAGGCTCATACAGAAAAGATGTATCTATCTGATGCGATAGCACTGCTTGCATCGGATCATAGTGACAAGTTAATCGATGCTAAGCGTCTGATTGATGCAGAAGATACGCAGTTTGATGAAACGACCAGATTTCGAGTGTATGAAAAGTACACAGATGTTCGTTTGTCTCATGGAATAAGCGAGGCTATTCGTTCACGGGGATTGCTCGACGCCGTCAGAAGTCGTCTTGGTGTTACTGATGAAAACGAAGATCCTTTTCAGATTCGCGTACTCAGTATTGGGAGCGTCTTTCAGAGCCGTGGTCTCGATGCCCCAGCTATCAATTATGATGACATTGACTACACTAGCCCCGACGATAGGGCGCTAGTTGATAAAGCTCACGAAGAACGTAATGCCGTCCAAGGTTGGAAGGATGGCTTAGAGCAAAGAGCGACTGAGTTTAGAAAAGAGCTTGGTATTCCGCAGTACTCATCAGACGCTTGGGTTACCGAGATTAATGGCGAAAAAAATCTATGTATTAGTATGCCACTTGCAGAAAAGTTGCTGGATGAGAGTCTTACCAGTGGGTCACAGAACTATAGTGCGCGTGACCGCGAGATGGATATCTCAATACTTGAGCACGAATACACCCACACCCAGGGTGGGGTCAACCTGGATGGCAAGGCGGTCTTTGGCATTAATCTCGAAGAGTTGCGTGCTGAGTATTTCTCTGGAAATAACCTTGGATATCAGGATATCAAAGGCCTTTTCCGTGATTACGAAGTCGTCACGGGACAAAGTGTCGCTCTTGAAATGAGTAAGCTCGAAAAAGGCGGTACTCCGGCTGAGGTGTATAGTCGGGTAGCCAATACCGTCGGGTTGAGCGAAACGTTGAGTATACTTCTCGCATCACCTGATAATTACGTAGACGAACAGAGTAACACTTTCACAAAGGCCGTACATGAGCATATAGGTGGAATTGACGGTGTTCTTGGGTCTGTCCTCGATGCACAATTGGGCGCCGGCGCTAAAGATGCTATCGAAAAGCGAGTAGACATCACCGCAAAACGCTTGAACGAGATAGTTAACCGACCAGGGTCGCCTATTGACCTGGACTTTGTCGAGAATACACGCAAGAGGGCGGGGTCACATGCCGTTACTGAGCTTATTGTTGAGCGAGCAAGAGAGCTGCAGAGGGCGAATGCCGAATCTACTATCAATTAAAAATACCGATTATCACAATCGGTATTTTTAATGAGCCTTGGGGCAAATTATTCTACGACGACTTGGG
>CAMPIR010000010.1 GCA_946886435.1 uncultured Candidatus Saccharibacteria bacterium
CAGCGGCGGTGAAGCACCAAACCCGACGTATGAGGCTGTGTGCAGCGGCGCGACAGGTCACGCCGAAGTCGTGAAGGTTGTGTACGATCCGGATGTTATACGACTTGATATGATCTTGGCGGTGTTTTGGACGATACACGACCCGACAACGCTCAATCGCCAGGGTGCCGATGTCGGTTCGCAGTATGCTTCGGTTATTTTCTATACTGATGATGAGCAGCATGATGCGGCACACGCCTCTCGCGATGAGGCGCAGCAGCAGCTCGACGAGCAGATCGTGACACGTATCGAGAAACTTGGGGAGTTCTACGAGGCTGAAGACTACCACCGGGATTATTATGAAAACAATCAAAACGCTGGCTATTGTCAGGCCGTCATAGAACCGAAACTTCGCAAACTGCGCCAGCACTTCTCTGCCCTTTTGTAAGAGTGCCCCTGTGGTATAATCACTACTGTATTTGGTCCGACAATGGGGTGTGGCCAAGTGGTAAGGCACATGGTTTTGGTCCATGCATTCGGGGGTTCGAATCCCTCCACCCCAGCCAAGATAAAAGACGTAGGTCCTCGGGATTTACGTCTTTTATCTTAGTTTTGTGGTTGGGATTCGAACGGGAACAAAAGTCTTTGTTCCCCGGCACTTCCGGAGATTAATCGACAAAAGCGAATCCCTCCACCCCACCCAAGACCTACGTTTTTTAAATTTTCGCCCAGAACGATGGTATGATTTACTACAGTTACTTCCTGTCTGATAAAACCCTATGGACTTTATATCAATCACCCACTCACTTGATGAGGCAGATACTACCGATTCGCTGCACTCTGCTATCGTTAATACGCCCTTTTCTGACAAGCTACGGGCGACAGAACTGGGTCTTGGTATCGTGGTGCTACTCCTATGCAACAAAGATGACGGTACGCTTGATAGAATCGCGCTCTCAGATACTGAACGCGCAAATCAAGCGGTGGAGATTTCCGCCAAGCCGTTTCATGAGATACGTATTCCCTCTGACTACCAAAAGAACATACTTATCAAATCAATCGACGCAAAAGAGCCCCGGTTCACTCAGGATTGGGCTCATATGTTCACTCCAGTTTTGACGGATGAAGAGGCCCGTTTTAACCAAGCCGGCGCCGGAATCGCCTGTAGTGCTATCTACCCACTTGTGCCGTTTGGCGCGACGGATGCTATCGGCGCCCTTATCTTTAGTTATTTTGAGCCGCTACAATCTCTCACCAATGTTCATCGTGACTTTATGAAGCTGTACGCCGATACCGTTGTCGCAAAACTTGTAGTCAACTAAGGTTAGTCTGCTAGCTCGAGCAGCGCCGCATCGACAGGCAAAAGATTGCCCTGGAGGCTAAGCCTACCAAGACCGAGCCTGGCCTCGTTGCATCGCGGTGTTTTCCAGCGCAGGATTTCCTGGTCATCGGTATCAGGACGGGCGTTGTCCTTGATCGTCGCGGTATAGTTCCAGTCTTTTGAAAAGTTTCCATCGACCGCATCCTGTATTACGATGATGCCGTTGTCGCTTAGGAGTCCCGCTGCATGATCAAGCATACGCTGACGCTCCTGGGCGCTTATTTGGTAAAAAATAGTAAAGAACGTGATGATGTCATAGCCACCGGCGGGCGCTGTTGAGTGAAGCTTCTCCAGGTCCCCTTCGTTACTGAAATCTGCCCTGACAAACCCGACACGCTCATGGCGTGGGTCAACCGCCTCGAGCGCAGAGTACTCGGTACGTTTTGTGATATCGGAAAGTTCATCGGGATAAAACGAACAGCTTTCAACCCACCTTTTTGTACTTGGGTCGTCGACGTTTGTGATGTCGGTGCCCATCATCGCGCCGAAGCGAACGGTTTGGTGTAGGGCTTTGTTGACGAGTGCGTTGATGGTTCTCTCGCGGTGAAGTACCTGCTCATGCGTTATGCTATCGTGGTTAAGTTCCGGTTGAGACGATAGCTTGATGTCACCGAATGATAACGCATCCCCCGGAGTATTATGCCCAAATGCAAGTTTCAGCTGCCCGTGAAGAACGCTTGAGCCGACGTCGAGATGCGACGGTTCATCACCAAACCGATCACGGTAAAGGGCGGCGAGCAGCTTGACGGTCTTGTAACGCTCGGCTATGTTGCTCTGTACGTTGCGTGTTAGTAAGTTAAAGAGGGCTCGCTCGCCGCGGATATCATCCTGCTCTACTGATATGAACGCCTTCTGCCACATGCACGGATCATCACGATAGTCATCCGGATAGTGTTCAGGGTCATTCTCTAGCAGATCCCCCTGATAGGTGCGCTCAAGAAGCTTTACTGTATGCATCGCATCGAGATCCTCACGGACGGAAAGCACATAGCGAAGTTGTTCTTGAAAGTATGGTAGCTCCAGTGCGCGCAGCGCTGCTTCGGCAAATGTACTGAGCGTGCGGTTGGTTCGCTGGTAATACGAACGGTTGTGTTCGAGAAGACCTTGAACCGCGGCTAACCTACCCTGTGTACTTTGCAACTCAGGTTGAGGTGGCGTTTTCTCTAACTCGCTCATTTCAGTAATTATTACGACAAATCAAAAATAATGCAACAGGGGTGGTACTCGGGCATGGGGAGGGTGGTATGATGAATAGTATAGAGAGGGAGACAAATCAATGGCAACATCAGCAAAATCAACTATACGAGAGCGTGACAGTCGCATCCTGGCTGAACGTGCAGCTCAGGTGCAACGCGGTGGCGCCAGGGCGGCAGTCCTCGGCGTTAACGACGGACTTGTCAGTACGCTCTGTATTATTCTCGGCGTGGCTGCAGCTGGACAATCTCAATCTGCGGTGCTTTTGGCTGGATTCGCGGGATTAATTGCCGGTTCGATCAGCATGGCGGCTGGTGAATGGATCTCGGTCAAGGCACAAGTCGAGCTGTTCGAAGGTGTTCTGGCAGATCTAAAAAAAATGATTAGAAAAGACAAACTGCTACTCGAGGATACTTTGACAGAGCACCTAGTCTCTGACGGCTACAGTCAGAAAACCGCAAAACTTGCCACCAAAGAGCTTTCGTCTGACAAGGGCCGTTTTTTTGAAACGTATGCAGAGCAAGTTATCGGCGTAAACCCTGATGAACTTGGTTCGCCATGGGTAGCGGCTGTATCGTCACTAGCTCTCTTTACGGTTGGTGCGCTCGCACCGCTCGCACCATGGTTTTTTGTGAGCGGCAATGTCGGCATGGGTCTTTCGGTTCTATTTACGGCTATCGGCGGTCTCATCGCGGGAGGCTATGTTGCGCACAGTAGCGGTAGGCCGATGCTATACGGTTCACTTCGACAGCTCTTGATCGTAATTTTTGCTTCGGTTATCACCTACGGCGTTGGTCTTATCTTTGGCGTAACGCTCGGCTAACGAGATGCTAGGCTATATCGCGGTTACGGAACGCGAGTATGGCGAGGCCAAGCATGATTACTGTGACGGAGAGTAGTATCCACAGATCGGCGATATCGAACTTTTTATCTAGGATGATCGATGTATCGTAGTAGTGCACCAACGACAGGCGCTCCCAGTCACGCAGCCAGTCAACTGCTTTCGCAAAGGTTGTCAGCAGAAAGCTGCCGATAGTAACGACCAAACCGACAAACATCGTCGGTGCGCGTCGTCCACTCATGAGGCCGATGGAAAACGGTATCGTGAACGCCACGGCTCCAAATACCGTCGAGAGAGCCATCAGTCGCCATATCAGCTCATGCGGTATATCTTCACCGAGTGATACAACGCCGACATACGTGCCAGCGACCGCAACGAGGTTAAGGACGGCAATAATAAGCAGAGCTGCTAGCCATTTTTCACTCAAGATGCGCGTCCTGCTTATTGATAACATGCTAAGACTCCTTAGCTCTCCGCTTTCCTCTTCCCTGACCGTAAGACCGAGGGCAAGCATCAACCCCATGATCATGATCATGATTGGCATCCGGATGTCATATATCTGCGAGGCGATAAATCCTTCGAGTGTTCGGTACTGGTCGGGGTCACCGATCAAGCCCTGTAACTGTTGCGGCATAGTTTTACTCAACTGGTCGATGGCGCTCGAGTCACTAAATGATGGATAAAATATAACGACCAGTGCAGTCATAACAGCAAACACCAAAGACCACCCAGCGATGAACCATCGACGCTCGAATAAAGTTCGCGAGATAAGCGAGTGCATCATAGTCGGTTACCCCTGCCTACGGGAGCATACAGCTCGTGGAATACATCGTCGAGATTACGGTCTTCGATTGTGATATCGGTTACCGGTTTGGTTGAAACCCATCTCAGGAAAAAATTTAATTGGTCGCGTGGAACCACGAGTCGTGCGGAGATCGAATCTTGGTGAATGACCTCGATGTCTCCCGGAAGGTTGGCGAGCAGTCTTTTTGGATTATCCAACCTTAGGATGATGTGTTTACCGAGCTGTTTTTGGATATTTGAAAGTTTCTGGTCGAGGATAAACTTGCCCGAACGCATAAATACGATTCGACTGCAAACTTCCGATACCTCGCTGAGAATGTGTGATGACATAAATACCGTTGCGCCACGTGACGCTTCATCACGGATCGTTGCCAGGAAGATGTCCTGCACGAGTGGGTCGAGGCCGGAGGTTGGCTCGTCAAGAATGAGGATAGTTGGAGAGTGTTGTAGCGCAGCGATCAGTGCGATCTTTTGTTTGTTGCCGCGTGACAATGTCTTTATCGGCTGGTTTAGCATTGGGCTAAGCCGACTCACGAGCTGAGAATATTTTTCTTCGTCACGTCCGTTTTGAGCGGAGCAGAACGTCAAATATTGCGCTCCCGTCAGCGCGCCTGGAAGCACCATGTCGCCAGCGACGTAGCCGATTTTTTTGTGTAGGAGATGGGCACTCGCCGGAACAACCAGTTCACCGAGCAACTCGACCCTTCCCTTAGTGGGCTGAATAAATCCCATAAGCATTGCGATAGTTGTGGTTTTGCCGGCACCGTTCGGGCCGACGAAACCGACTACCTCGCCGGATTTTACGATAAGAGAAGCGTCGCTAACGGCTTCGGTATCACCGAACCGTTTGTAAACATTTGCGAGACTGAGCGTTGCTGAGTCGGTTTTTCGTTTCATGCTCAAAAGTTCTTGCGTATATGGGAGAAACTGAAGTCCCAATCGGCGTCAGTTTTCTTGTATGGGTTAAATATATTATGCGGGTCAAACAGTTTCTTGATGGCTTTCATATGACCAAAAACTTCTGGTCCATACATAGTTTCTAGCCATGGGCCGCGCACGAGTCCATCGTTATGTTCTCCAGAGAGTGATCCTCCGTAGCTGAGCACTAGTTCGTTAACCTCTTTCATCGCTGGTTGAAGCTTTGCGCGTTCGTGAGGCTTTTCTATGTCCATCAGCGGGATGATATGAAAGTTTCCGTCTCCCATGTGGCCAGCTATAGTCGCCATCAAGTGGTATTTCTTGATGATTGCTTTGAGCTTTGGCCACGCGTCAGGGAGTTTCGCGGGGGGGATCACCAGGTCATCGATGAACGGTGCGGTGTGTTTGTCTTTGACTTTGCTTCTGAGAAGATTAAAGCTTTCTCGACGCATGATCCAGAACTTCTTTGATGATTCTTCAGTATCATCGCGTTCCATATAGAGAGGTTTATAGGGCACCATATCGGTCCGCATAGCCTCAATCTTGTTAGTTACTTCTTCCTGGCTGCTGCCGGTGAACTCGATCATGATGATAAGTTTTGGAATGCCGCGGATTAAAGCTAGTCCGTCAGGGATTAACTGGAATGCGAGCTTGAGCCACGGGAAAAAACCAAGTTTTTTTATAAATGCCGGGAAGAACTTAAAGCTCAGGGCGAGCGTCGTGTCGTCGAAACTCTCGAACGTTGCTGGTTTGTGCTTTAGGACTGCATTGATCACTTCTCCGAGATTATCGGTATTTTTCATGAAACAGACGAGTAGCCCTGAGAATTCCGCTTTTGGTACGAGCCGGACGGCAATATCGGTAATGATGCCGAGCGTCCCCTGTGAGCCGACAAAAAGTTTTGTCAGGTCAAAGACGCCTGTTTCACGGTTCCAGACATCCCAGAGGTGATAGCCGGTTGAGTCTTTGCTCACCTGTGGTTTTGCGGCTTGGATCTCATCATAGTGTTTTTCGAGAAGGTCAAAAGTTTTTTTGTAGAGATCACCCTCATAGGTTTTTTCGGCCATCTTGCGTACAAGCTCGTCTTTTTTGAGAGGACGAACTTCGTACTCGTTGCCATCAGCCAGGATGACGCGAAGATTCGTAACGAAGTTGTCAGTTTTTCCGTACTGGAGACTCTCTTCTCCGCCTGAGTTGTTCGCCACCATGCCGCCGACCGTACAAAGCTCACGACTCGCAGGATAGCTTGGTAGCATCGTACCGAACGTGGCGGTTTTCCGATCGAGGTGCCTGTAGTATATGCCTGGTTGAACCCGCGCCTCGTCTTTTTTGATGGAGATGATGTTTTTCATGTACGGCGTCATGTTAACGATGATAGAGTCGTTGATCGCGCCACCACTCATATCAGTACCGCCGGATCGAACGGTTAACGACAGTGAGGGATCCTGTTTTTTGTTTTCAAGAACGTATTTTACGAGTGTTTGAATGTCTGCGCTGTCTTGAGGGCTAGCTATAAGTTTCGGCTTCAGTTCAAAAAGACTGGCATCGTGGGAAAACTCTTGCAGTGATTCATTTCGAGTATCAAGGCCACCCTTAAAAATACTCTTTAGCTCTTCTTGTATCTTCATGGCTCTATCTTGCCTTATTTCTGAGACAATCACAAGCACGATGCTATAATGACATCATGAAAAAAAGATCAACTAAATCTGCTCGAAAAAATACCGTTGTCAGCGACTTTCGTCCGTACCGCGTACTGTTCTTGGTGGTCGTAACGAGTGTGACATGTCTCGTGCTGTTCGCTGTGCTGAGCGTAACTTCCGAGGGCTAGGTTATCGCAAAGCTACTTCTTTGGGTATGCATAGGGGTTGGTGGGTTGATCGGCTCACTTTTACCTTCGCTGTGGGGTTCGACAGGTATTTTTTTACCAGCTGTGCTCTCGACTCTCGGTGGTCTTGTTGGTATCTGGGTTTGGTACCGCTATTTGCGATATAGCTAGGTGGATTGTGTTTCGACCGAATATGGAGCATACTAAGGCCATATGAAGGTCAAAGTCGACATCGACACACAGGTATTTATCCGTTTTGTACTCGTCTGTCTTGGCTTTGGCTTTGCACTACTGGCTATCTATAAATCTTGGAGCGCCCTCGTACTACTCTCTGTTTCGCTTTTTGTAGCGCTCGCCCTAAATCCACCCGTTTCACAGTTAGCAAAACGCCTCCCCGGTAACAGTCGTGTCGGCGCAACCGCGATCGCGTATCTGGCTGTAGTGGTATTTCTCGGCGGATTTTTGGTGTTAATTGTGCCGCCGGTTATCGAGCAGAGTGCGCGGTTTGCGGATACTGTACCTGGCCTGATCGATAAAGTTAGCGAGCAACGGACTGTTTTTGACGATTTCATACAACGCTACGGTTTAGAGCAGACTGTCGATGATGCCGTCGAAAGCGCAAAAGATCAGGCAGCATCTGTTGCCGCGAATCTTGGCAATACGCTCGTGGGCGGGGTCGGATCGCTTTTGGGCGGTCTGGCTAATCTACTGCTTGTGTTGGTGCTAGCGTTTTTGATGTTGATCGAAGGCCCCAACATTCTCAGGCGTATCTGGGGTTTGTATGAGAACCCCGTTCAGCTCCATCGTCATAAAGCGCTTGTGCAGCGGATGTACCGTGTCGTCACCGGATTTGTGAATGGCCAGTTAGCTGTCGCGGCAATCGCCGGTATTTGTACCTTAGTAGTGCTTTTGACGCTGAGCGCAACGCTCGGTATGCCAGCAAATCTTGCGGTTCCACTGTCAGTTGTTATCTTTGTCTGTGGCATGATTCCTATGATTGGTGCGACGATCGGTGCCGTACTAGTTGGACTGGTGTTGCTGCTTAACTCTCCAACCGCAGCTATCATCTTTTTGGTTTACTTCGTCGTATACCAGCAGATTGAAAACAACCTCATCTCACCCACTATCCAATCAAAGAGCGTGGAGCTATCGGCACTGGCTATTCTCGCCGCTATTTTGGTCGGTATAACGCTCGGTGGGCTGCTCGGTGGTGTGGTCGCGATACCGATTGCAGGTTGTATCCGCGTATTGCTCCTTGACCAGTTAGAGCTTGCCCGTATGAAACGACAAGAGCTCGAGCAGAATCCGGTTAAGAAATTGATCAAAAAGACACGATCAAAGACAGCGAAAGCATAGAAGTCTCGCCTATCCTAGCGGTAATACCAGCGTACGCCATGTGTCGTATCATTGAGTCCAATCCCCCTAAGCTCGAGCTGGTCACGTAAGTCATCTGAGAGGGTCCAATCTTTTGATTCACGGGCGCGTTCCCGTTCGAGTAGGAGCTGCTTATCTTCGTCGGTGATATCAGGCGTCGAGCCGATAAGGTCAAGCCCGAGTACGTCATCAAGGTACGACAGTAAGTCCACAAGAGCTGACTTTGCGATGGTCTCAGTTGGTGAACGATCGATGTCATCAAACATGTCCTCTATTTTTGTGAGCGCAAGAGGGCTGTTGAGGTCTTGCGACAAAGCTTCAAGCGACGCATGTTTGGCGGCGAGGAGGCGACCGTTGACTTCATCATGCTTGCTATCATCGTCTGTGAGCGTATCGTGGAGCTGGTGGCGTAGGGCCGCTATGGCTCGCCAGCGCTTGATACGACTAGCGGCGGCCGCAAGATTGTCCCAGCTAAAGTTACTCTCAGTCCGATAGTGACTCTGAAGGACAAACATCTTAAGGTCTAATGGTGAAAAGCCCTTTTCACTAAGGTCGGATAATGTAAAACCATTACCAAGACTTTTGCTGATCTTGGTGCCGTTTACCAGCAGAAAATTAGCGTGTAGCCAGTAGTTTGCAAAACGCTTGCCGGTGGCTGCTTCGGACTGGGCAATTTCGTTCGTATGATGGACAGGAATATGATCGATACCACCGGTGTGGATATCAAGGGTCTCGCCGAGATATTTGATAGCCATTGCGCTACACTCGATATGCCAGCCCGGAAATCCGGTTCCCCATGGGCTAGGCCATTCCATGTCTCTTTTTTTATCTTTGGGGCTGAACTTCCAGAGAGCGAAGTCGCTGGGGTTGCGTTTTTCAGTGTTAAATTCGACGCGCGCACCCGCTTTCATGGTATCGAGGTTCAGACCGGCAAAGTCAGGATAGGGCTTAAATGTGCTCGTATCAAAATAAATGCCGTCGGATATTGCATAGGTATGACCGCCCCGTTCCAGCCGCTCAATCAGTGCGATTTGGTCACTGATGTGGTCGGTGGCTTTTACGAGCATTTCTGGCGGTAAGAGGTTGAGAGCGGTCATGCCTTCGAGGAATCGGTTGGTATAGCGTTCGGCGACATCCCAGGCAGTTGTCCCCTCTCGTTTCGCACCCTTTTCCATCTTGTCTTCGCCGTCGTCAGCGTCGCTTGTTAGATGCCCGACATCGGTGATATTCATAACTCGGTCGACAGTGAGACTATTGGCGCTAAGGACGCGGACGAGCAAATCCCAACGGACGTAGGCGACCCAGTTACCGATCAAAGGCTCACCGTACACTGTTGGTCCACATGTGTAGATGGTGACACGGTCGGGATCTTGGGGTCGGAACTCATCCTGGCTGCGCGTGAGCGTGTTATGTAAGTGGATCATTGGCCTGCCTCATCTAGCGCCTTAGTGGCTGATTCGATGAGCTCTCGGACAATGGTTTGGTAGCTTTCGTGGGCACGAAAACCTGCCGCGTACGGGTGACCACCACCACCAAAATAACCAGCAACGACATCACTGAGCGGTAGGTTTGACCGGAGTTTGCCGGTAAGCTTGCCATCAGGGTAGGTTTTGAGGGCAACCGCCAGCTCAACGCCTTCGACGAGGCGCATTTCGTCGAGCACAAGCATACTCGGATTGTATTGGTCGCTGTATGCCTGAATCTCTTCCCACGGGATATGCACAACTGCTAGCTTCCCATCGACGAAGTATTCAATCCGGTCGATAAGGCGGCCTTTGTAGGCCAGGATTTCGGGTGATTTCTTCATCATCTCACGACGGCGCGCTTCCAGGTCGGCCGGTACAACGCCTGCATCGAGAAGGCTCGCCACTACGCGGTAGCTGTTCGCTGTAGTAGCCTGTGTCGTGAGCCCAAGGCTGTCGGACATGATCGAGGCGTAGAGTGCATCTGCAGCCGTTTTGGTTAGCGTCCAGCCAGCCCATGCGGCAAGCTCGCAGATAAGCTCGCCTGTTGCGACTGCGGTTTCACTCATAACCATCTCGTGGTCGAACGGCAGGCTACTTATGACACTGGCGTGGTGATCGAGCACGATTACGGGGTGGGTTTCGAGAAAGTGACGTGCGCCAGGAGTTTCAAGAACTTTCGAGATCAATGTTTCGCTGCTCGTATCAACGATGATTGCCAGATCGAAACTACTCGACCACTCATCAGTAACTCTATCCCAACCCTCCATGTGACGTAGGTATTTTGGTAGAGATACCGGACAGTACATGGCGACGTCTTTGCCGGCATTGGCGAGGAGTTCTTCAAGAGCCAAACTACTGCCCAGGCTGTCGCCGTCGGGGTTTTCGGCTTGGATGATGACGATTCGCTTCGCTTCGTCGATAAGTGGTTTTATGTTCTCGTACATCTGTTTAAGTATTGTAACAGATAGCTAAAGCATCTGTTTTCGGCCCTGGAGGGCGTGAGTCAGCGTTATCTGGTCGGCGTACTCAAGGTCAACGCCGACAGGGATTCCGCGAGCAAGCCGACTTATGGTTATAGCTTCGAGTTCACTTTCTTTTATGTGGCGTTGGATATAAAGCGCTGTAGATTCGCCTTCAACGGATGCGTTCGTAGCGAGGATAACCTCCTGAACACCGTCTTTTTTGAGCCGCTCTATCAGCTCGGGGATATGCAGCTGTTCGGGCCCAACTCCATCAATAGGGCTCATGGCACCACCGAGAACATGATAGGTGCCTTTGAACTGTTTGGTCTTTTCAAGAGCAATGATATCGAGCGGTTCTTCGACGATAGCGACGAGCTGTTTGTCGCGTTTCGGGTCGCTATAGAGTGACGAGACAGTTTCTTCGGCATCGATCAAAGCATAGGTGACTGGACATTGCTTGACTCCAGTATGCAGTCCGGCGAGTGAACCAGCGATCTTTTCGGCGACATGGCGATCACGCCGCAGTAGACTATACGCGTATCGTTCAGCCGATCGAGGTCCGACGCCCGGTAGTTCACCGAGGGCTTCTATGACCGATACTAAGGCTTTTGGTAGCACACCAGTAGCTCTTTGGCCTCTAAAGGCCGAGGTTTCCGAGGCCGCCCATGAGTGGCTTCATTTTTTCAGCAGCCAGTTCTTGGGCTTTGGTCATAGCGTCACGGACCGCGATCTCAACCCAGCGTTCGAGTTCGGCGATGTCGTCGAGGTCTACGAGGTCTGGGTCGATAGTGACTTTTTTGAGCTTTAATTCACCGTTTACTTGTACGATGACCGCGCCATCGCCAGCAGAAACTTCAACTAACTCTTTTTGGAGTTCTTTTTGAGCCTTCTTCAGCTTCATGACCATTTTTGCTTGATCCATCATAATGAGCACTTCCCCTTCTCTTTCGGAATAAATCTGTATCGTATCAATTGTAGCAAACTATTGCGTTCGACTATAGACGCGCAGGAGTACTTCGCCGTGATCTAGGTGTGAAGTGATGATAGTTCTTGGTAGTGCTGTGGTCTGATAGTTCGACGACGCAAGTGCTATCGTTTCAGGCTGACGCGTTGCCTCAGGGGTGCCACTCGATGTTCCGATTGTCAGCTGTGGGTACTGTTTGCGAAGTATGTCATAAAAAGCCGTGTGCTCGGCCGGTACGATCAGCCGAGTTGGGACATGAGGTTTCAGGACGGTTCGTATCGAGGTGAGGCCAGCATGATAATACGAACTGGTATCAGAGTAGTAATATGCATAGAAATAACGGGTTATCGAAATAGCCAGTAGCCCTACTACGATGAGAGACAGTGGCACGAGGGCTCCGATACGGGCGTACGGGTTTCGCGGGAACACGCTATACCATTCTCTGAGTAGGAACTCGAGCCCAATCGCGAGCAGGATGATACACGGTACGAACAATAGGGCAAAATGCGTAGGATTCAAGATAAGCAGTGGTATAGAAACGGCTAGCCATATCAATATCAAATACGAACGCGCAGCGTGTCGGTCAAGTAGCGTGCGCACCAGTCCGATAACAATAAGTAATGTCGTGGTGAGATTTAAAAACGGTGTAATCGTATCGGTTATTTCAGGGTCATAGAACAGGAATAGCGAACGCAAAATCGCGAGCAGTGAGCCGCCTAGTCCAGCAAGGGTGAGTTTGTCTTTGAGGGCATCGACGCCGAGTAGGTATTCGATGATATTGATATCATGGATGCCAGCGATAATGAGTGGAAGTAACGAGATGAGTGTCAGGGTAGCGAAAATACCGATTTGCCAGAGTTTGGTGTGTTTTATTTGATAGCGTACGTGCGGATGGAACGCTCCCGCTACCAGTAGCGCAAAGACTGCGTATGCGCCCAGTGGCATATATAACAGCAGCAGCGCCGAAATAGCAGCAAAAAGTTTCCAAAAAAATGTTCCCCGACTTTTCGATGTGAGCTTGACGGCACTCATCAGAATGATTAGTAGTAGGAGCATATAAAACACACTCGCCACACCCGTGCGTCCCATGGAGATAAATGGTACAGATGAAGCTGTAATGATAAGTGCTAGAACGGCAATATTTCGTCTAAACCACTGATTGAGCGTTATGGCGAGTGCTGCGGCAGCCAGGAAGGCCAAGATAAGAGACGGCAAACGAATACTGAGCTGTGACAAGCCGAACAGACTGATGCTGGCTTTTTGAAGCACATGATACGGCAGGTTGACGATATCGGCCGGCTTAAGATCCCGGAAGTTTAACGAATTGCTGGCCACGACAGATTGCATTTCCCTGTCGTTAATGCCATTTGGGATACTGCCGATATCAACGAGTAGCAGAGCGCCGACAAAGACAATGAACAAAGCGTATCCGATGAAGTAGCGGTAGCGATAAAGCGTAAGTTCACGGACGAGAGATGTCTTCATAGCGTTAGGCTTATTATAGCAGTCGTATTCTTAAAGCCGCTGTTTATCGAGTGACATAAAGCGTAGACGCTCTGGGTGGAAGTAGAGCTCGACCTTCCCGACAGGGCCGTTACGGTGCTTAGCGATGATGAGATCGGTGATGTTTTGACGATCGGTTTCAGGGTTGTAGTAGGCTTCGCGGTAAATAAATGCCACGATATCGGCGTCTTGCTCGATCGAGCCTGATTCGCGTAGGTCGCTGAGCTGAGGTATCTGCGGGCTGCGTGTCTCAACGGAACGCGAGAGCTGCGAAAGTGCGATCACGGGGACGTTAAGTTCGCGAGCAATCAGTTTGAGGCCACGGGAGATCTCACTCACTTCCTGGACGCGGTTGCCATCGCTGCGACCGCTGCCCTGCATCAGCTGTAGGTAGTCGATGATAATGAGGCCTAACGGGTTGTTGTGTGCCTCGCGTCGGGCTTTGGTGCGCATTTCGAGTACGGTAACGCCCGGTGTGTCGTCAATAAAGATCGGTGCCTCGGCCATTTCACCCATCGCGTGCGATAACTTCTCGAAGTCATCATCGCTGAGGTTCCCAGTGCGGATATTCCATGCGTCAACCCCACTCGCGTCGGCTAACATACGGTCGACCAGTTGTTCTTTGCTCATCTCGAGGCTAAAGAATAGAACTGATTTTTTTGCTTTCGTTGCGACGTTGTATGCCAGGTTGGTCACCAGCGTCGTTTTACCCATAGCTGGGCGAGCGGCCAGGATGATCAGGTCACTCTGCTGGAGTCCTGCTGTCATATTATCGAGATCACGCCAACCGGTTGGGATGCCACGCAGTTTGCCGCCACCACGGTGCAGCTCTTCCATACGGTCAAAGCTCTCAGTCAGGATCTGCTCCAGACTGACGAGGTCTTGTTTGGTGTTGGTGTCGCTAACGGCAAACAGCTCGGACTCGGCCGATGAGAGCAACTCGGAGATATCTTGCTCTTCGTTGTAGCCGAGCGTTGCGATATCATTGCTGGCCTTAATGAGTCGACGCCGGATAGCTTTCTGCGAGATGATTTCCGCATACGTGGTGGCATGAGCTGCAGTCGGTACATAGTTTGTCAGCTCAGTTAGGTATGCTGAGCCACCGACGATCTCTAACTCACCCTTTTTCGTCAGTTCATCGCTGAGCGTCAGTAGGTCGACAGGTCGGTGTCGCTCATAGAGGCGCAGCATAGCACTAAAAATCAAGACATGTCGTTTGTCGTAAAAATCTTGCGATCGAAGTTTGTCGCTGATGTCGGCCATCACTTCTTCATCGATCAGAATCGCTCCGAGCAGGCTCATCTCAGCATCGAGATTTTGCGGCGGTATTTTCGCGTCTGCGAGGGTGTTGGTTGGTCTCTTAGATTGCGCCACGTATTGGTTCTCCTCCACCCATGATAGCAGCAACCGCCTGGGCATCATCATCGAGAGCCGCTTCGCTCTTCGCATCGGTGATGTTTAGCTCAGGGTTTAGACTGAAGAGGTTATTGAGGACGGCACCGAATTGTTTGCGCGACGCAGGATTTTCCATTTTTTTACGATGTATCGCGTATATAAAGGTTAGCTTCAGGACATTCGAGCCGCTGTCATACGAAGCATCGGCACGACTCAGTACGCTAAAAAGCGGGGCGTGGTGTTTTTTGATAGCACCAAGGATAGCATCCCAGTTAAAATCGCCCGTATGGGTGGCCGCAACTGGTTTTGTGTTTGGCTGCGTTTCGGCTGCGGTGGTAGCTGGCTCTGGCATTTCGGCCGCTTCCTTTGCTGCTTCGGTGCGCGCGGCAACTTGAGAACGGAGAACGCCTGGTTTTGCGGCAATGGTGGGTGAGGATGAGCTATGCAGAGCAACGTTTTTTCGTTGCCCAGGGTTAGTGTAGCGCACCAATGTGGCAATCAGTTTCAGCTCCGGATCGTGTGCCTTTGGGATATCTACGAGCTCATCAAGCAGCTGGTAGAGTTCGTGGTGCTCCTTGGCTCGTTTTGCGACCAAGCGTGCAAGTTGTTCGGTCAAGATAACGGCCGATACACCGGCCGACTGGATAGCTTCCAGTTCTGAAACCAGAGTTTTGACGTCGTTTGCTTCGAGGGCACTAACGACTTTTTCTACCCTGCTTTGCTCTGCCATGCCGAGTACTGATTCAACGAGACTAACCGTGATTTTTTCGGAAAGTCCTGAGAGTTGGTCGAGCAAACTGACGCTATCGCGGAAACTTCCTCCTGCGTGAGTCGAGAGCAGGTCGATAGCTTCTGGTTCGTAGGTTATTTTTTCCTTGTCCGCGATTGACCGGAGATGGTTCGATATATCGGCAAGAGCTGCAGGCCGGAAATGGAATCGTTGCGTACGACTGATGATTGTCGCCGGTAGTTTGTGAACCTCTGTTGTCGCAAGTATAAAAATAACGTGCTCAGGCGGTTCCTCTAGCGTCTTTAGTAATGCGTTAAAGCTTTCACCGGTCAGCATGTGAACTTCATCGATGATATAAACCTTGTAG
>CAMPIR010000011.1 GCA_946886435.1 uncultured Candidatus Saccharibacteria bacterium
CCCGTTAACCTCACCGGCATAGACCTTGATAACGCCGCGTACGTCAGCCTCGATGACGGCAAGAGCTTTAACCAAGGCATTGCTCAGATTCAACAGCTGCTGGTTCAGGTAGACGACACATCAAAACTTCAGCCGACCGCGAGCAACATCGATGAAACGCTCCTCAAAAACCACCAAGACGAGCGAGACTTCTCCGTGCTGGCTGGCCAGGATATTGCCGACCACTCGAACCGATTCTTTGGTGTTATCATCGCCCTAACTGCTATAGTCTCAGCTATTACCCTTATCGTCAGCGGCATCGGGGTCATGAACATTATGCTGGTTGGCGTTACCGAGCGCACTCGTGAAATCGGCATCCGAAAAGCCCTCGGCGCCACCGACCAGCACATCATGGGGCAATACCTCATCGAGTCGCTGCTCATCTGTATCACCGGTGGAATCGTTGGAATTTTACTCGCCTACCTTGTCGCTTTTGTGATCAGCTCACAGCTCTCATTCCAGCCAAGCCTGAGCTACTCGATCGTCGGCACCGGCTTTAGCCTCGCCCTCGTCGTTGGTATCGTGTTCGGCCTTTACCCTGCCCTGAAGGCAGCCAACAAAGACCCGATCGACGCCTTACGACAGTATCAATAAACAATAGCTGCTATTAGAGAAACACGAACTGGGTTATTCTGCGTGCTCAGTTTTTGTGACCGGTATATTCTGTAGCTCACATATCTCGACGAGCTGCTCTAGACCCCGCAGGTGTAGACCAAGCGCTTCATGCTCTACCGCAGCATGATCAGCTCTGCTCAGGTACTGCATCGCAGATGAGTAGAGCGCTCGTTGATAGCCCTGATCTGATTCCAAGCCTGTGCGCTCAGAATATTCCTGAAAATACTGCTGTATCCGCGGCAACCCAAGCTCATAGGGTTTACGTACAGGCACCTCTAGGGTGAAGGAGTTTTCACCGTGAGCAGTTAACGTATGCTCGTGACGCACGATGGCATTCCAGCCTGACAGTGACCACAAGACCCGTCCATGATCATACTCTAGTGGCAGATGATCGAGTCCGTTGGGATCAACCAGATACACATTGCCAGCGTCAACGATCAAGTTATCCGCATGGAGATCGCCGTGTATAAACCCAGCTCGATCGGGACTCAGATAACGACGAGCAGTCTCATTGTCATGCAGCCTATCGATAAGCACCTTGGGGCCGGCGACATTTCTGCCGTTGAGTGTGACCTCTTCACTGGTGAGAAAATCATAGAGGTAGGGGTGCGCCTCAGCTTGCTGGAGTTTTACGTAGAACTTGTCCTTGAAAAAAGAGTTGGTGTCTTTAGGGAGTGCTATCGACTCAAAGGAGTCAAATAGCTCTTCATCCTGACTCAGGGCATCCAGGTAGGCGTCGATGACTCCCTCCGCCTCATCAGCACCTTTCATCGCTAGCTGCTCTATCGTCGGCGCACCATCAAACCACCTGAGCAGCACAAAGGCGTGATCTTCTTCGATAGCAGAGCTGACAAAATGTTTCTTTAACCGATCAGGAGCCTTTTCATACCAATGCGCTTCGTCTCTCGTTACCTTCGCGGCATCGTACTCTATTTTTAGGCCGTACCGTTCCCTATCGGCCGTAAAGGTAAAGATCATCGACTTGGTGTTGTGTGTATCGATAACCGTGGCATCGTTGCCCGCTAGCAGCTCCTGGATCGTTCTTTTCATATCCTCACGTGAGTCAGGTCTGAGCGTGACGAAGCGATCATTGAGGCTGTTTATGTCCATAGCGACCTCCTCTGGACTAGGTTTAGAAAATTCTGGCTGAAAAGCCGGGTGGTGTTCGGACATATCAGCATATTATACAGATACTTCATACGGTGGCGCCAGTAACTTCCTTAAGTAACGTTCTGTTTGCTGCCAACCATCGACCTCTACCGAGTCAACTCCGAGCTCCAATACCGGGTAGTCGTTTCCGCCCGGCTGCAAGCTGTCTCCAAAAAAGATTATTTCTTCTCGAGCGTACCCGGTACGGCGCATGAGTTGTTTGACGCCAAACCCTTTATCGACCCCCTGCTGCAAAATATCGATCGAAGTATTGCCGTTGATAACAACTTCGTAGTCCGGCAAGGCACGGGCGATCTGTTGACGCAGGGCCTGCCTTTTGGCGCGAGTAGGATCCCATGCGCGCTTTAGCGCCGGCGACGCCTGCTGTCCGAGCGCGGAAAAGGTGATTTGAGATCGTCTGTCCTGAATGCGCTCCCCGACGGGATTCGGTTCCCACAGCCCCGCCCCGCGAACGGTTCGTTCGACAACTTCTTGTATGTTCTCACGCTCATCTACCGCAAGCAGATGGCTGTAAATGATGCTCCACTTCTCCTGCTGATCGTCATAGCGATGATACACAGACCCTGAGGTGGACATGGCGTGAAAACGGCGGAGATTACGCGATGACCCATGCGGCAATCGTTCGATAACATTGCGTTTTATTTGCTGATACGTCCCGCCCGTAATGACGCAGAAGTCATACGTATCCGTCAGCTGCCAGAGCAACTGTGCCATGGTTTCTTCGATGGGTTGTTTGGTCTCAGCCAGCGTATCGTCAAGGTCGCAGACGATCAACCGATATTTTGGGGTCTTCGTCACCGAACGTCTCTCCTGTAGTCATCCGCTAAACGGATGATGTCTTTTTCCGTAGAAGGTCTACGTGGATCGGTATGTTGCCATATTTCGGCCACCAGCGTGTAGGTGCTTTTGTCGGCCGAGCAGAGGCGGTGTCGCTCACCCTGGAGAAACTGCACGATCGTTCCGGCTGGCGCGTGCAGCTTGTTGCCCTGAGTATCAGTATCGCTCAGGTAGTACGTACCCTCAGTCAAAAAACGCCACCGCTCCGCGCGACGATGGTGGAACTGCCAGCTCAGCCGCTCCCCGGGCGAGACCAGGAGAAACTTCGGGCTCAGAGAGACATCACTATGACCTAGTTTTGCGTCCTCGAGTGAAAGACCAGGGAAAAACTCGTGGATAAACCGCTCCACGTCACTATTTGCCATACGAAAATACGCGCCCCAAGGTTTGTGCTTGTCCGCATCAACGATTTCGTAGCCAAGCTCCTCGATCATGTCCTCGAGCCACTGGACGGCCACCTCTTTGGGTGTACTCTTGACCAGACGCGGGAAAAACCGCGCCATAAGCGTATCGAGACGGCGATATACCTGTCGAAGAACCTTTCCGGATGACCGTGAGGATGCCTCGACATTTAGCAGGTCGTTCTTGGACGAGGTGCGCCTGCGCAAATACTGCCGCAACCTCCATACCAGCAGTCTGAGCGAGGTCGTTTGTCCGATAACGAGTTGTTCAAGTTTTTCGGCGCTAAATGTGGTGTCTGCGTGTTTCTTTTTTGGGGCCGGCATTAACCCATTTCCAATTTCAGTTTTTCTACAAGCTCTACTTTCATAGGATCGACTCCGTTGAGGATGCCGAGGTACGCACTCGTGAAGTCAGCAAACACGGCGCCCCACAGCATCTGCTGGAGCCGAGTGTCGCCCTTCAGGTCTATGGATCTAGCTGCCGGGCGCTTTCCGCTCAGTAACTTCTCCGACAGGTCAAAGCGTTTCTGTATTCTTTCGTGATCGAACGAAGACTTCAAGAGTATGATGGCGAATGGTTTTTCGACCGGGTGCGAACTCCAGCCGATAAACTCGTTGTGGTTGAACTCAGGGTATTCGTTGTGAAACGCAACGTTTTTGCTGTTTTCGTTAAAACTTATCTTCCACTTGTAGGCCAAGCTCTTTATGTGCGTCCCGGCGTAGCAGACAGGCGTCTTGCCTGCGCACCAGCCAGCAAGTTGCTTGGCCGGATTGTCCTGGTAGGGCACCTCTTTTAACCACTGCTGGCTCGCCTCGTGGAGCCACGTGCCGGTAGCTTTGAGCTCCTCGATAGCATCCGACGACACTACTCCGTAGAGAGCGAGGAGACGGACAAGCGCGTTCAGGTTGATGAACATGCCCATTCGCGGCTGATGGCCCCATTCCATCTGCACAAACGGTAACTCTAGCTCTTTGGCTCGCTCGAGTAACTTTCCGCCTTTCGTGATGACAACCACCTGCGCCTTTGCTTCGAGCGCCTGATCCAGAGTCGATAGCGTCTCTTCCGTATTGCCGGAAAAGCTACTCACTACTACCAGCGTCTCCTGGCTTACATAGCTCGGTAGGTCGTACCCTTTTACCACTTCATAGGGCACCGGTAGATCCAGCCAGTCCTTCAACATATCAGACGCAAGCCCAGAGCCTCCCATACCTGCTACGACAACGTGCTTAACCTGCATATCCACGGAGGGTGCATTGTTGATGGTTAGATCGAGGAGTACCTGCTCCCACTCACTCGCTATGACATCCAGGGCAGTTTCTGGGTCCCGTTGGGCTAGTATTTGTGCATTATCTAAAATATCCATACACCCATGATACGTTACTTTTCGACTAACCGTTACCTGTGGTAAAGTAGGGTAAATAAGCAAGAGCATTAACTAGGGGTGGGAAATGGATCCAGCAACAAACAACGTAACTGACGATCAGGAACTTGCGAAGGTTCTCGAGACAATGAATCAGCAGGCAACTAGTTCAGCGCCGGTCATTCCGACCGACGACAACCTGCAACAACCGACCGAAGGCGCAGCGCCCCAGGACGACCAGTCTACTGTTGACAGTCAGGCGCCAACCGACACGCCTGAGTTGTCTTCTGTTTCCGACGCCGGAGTTCCCGCTGTACCTGGCGTCGAGATTCCACCAGCTCCAGTAGAGGTTCCACCGACCTCTGACATCACCCCCGGCGACCCGACGCTCGATACGACGAACGCGACGCTCGCACCTGTCAGCACACTTGATGCTCCATCCGCATCACCAGAGCTCGAGTCCATCAAAAAGGACGCTCTCGAAGAACTCCGCCCGCTCGTTGACAAGCTCAACCTGCCAGCTGATGAAAAGTTTGACACGCTCCTGCTCATCATCCGCTCGACCGATGACAAGTCTCTCGTCACCGCCGCCCACGAAGCCGCACGAGCGATCGAGGACGAGACAAAACGCGCCCAAGCCCTACTCGACGTCATCAAAGAGATTGACTACTTCTCGGGTCACGGCCAGCAGCCCGCTTAGCGACGCTCAACTAGTTCGATAAAAAAGCGTTGTCCATCACAGGTCAGCGCTTTTTCAATGAGCGCTGCCGTACCGGGCAACAACGGGTAACTAGCCTCTGGCCACGCTACCCATTTCACCTCTGACGCGCACTCCTCACTCGGGACAACTCCGCCTTCGAACACATGCACGAGTACACTCGACACCAGCTGATTTTCAACATACGAGTGGATATAGCCGTCGCCGATATGCTGCAGCGGAACCTCTGTCCTGAGTCCCGTTTTTTCCAACGACTCTCGCCAAGCCGCCTCGGCCACAGTCTCCCCGAGATGGATCTTACCGCTCGGCAGCCCCCAACTATCGATAAACGGTTGTTTGTTTCGCTTTACGAGCGCAACCCTTCCCGCTTCATCACGGAAAATGGTAGCCGTGATGATCTTTGCCTGGGCACGCTGCTCGAACCGTTCACTACTGATCCGATCGACGTAGAGCAGACCGGTGGCACTGAGCGAATATGATCGCTCGCCTCTACTAACCAGACCGCCCCGTAGCAGTGATTTCAGATGGTAGCTAAAAAGGTTTGTGTCCGTTCGTGGTGGACGTAGCTCACTAAAGCGAGCCTGCGCCTGATAAGTCAATACTTTGAGGATATGTTTCTGAATATGATGCATTTTCACTCTTATTTATAGCAAATTATTTTGACTCAAACTAGCCTACCTAGAATACTCACGGCGCTACCTATACGCTAGAACCATAACCGAGGAGAAAATCATGGAACAGATCTCATCAAACCCAGAGAAGCAGACCACGAACCTAACCGATGTTACCGAGCGGACGAGACAGCAGCTACGAAGCCTTATCGAACAAAAGGAACCGTTCACAACCAGCCCGCCCCATCTCTATATAGAAGCGGCCGGTCGCGAAGCAGGTTATACCGACTACATAGACAATGGTTGCCGCGGCGGTTGGTCGGAGCACAAAACACGTCTACTCGACGAGGAGCCGTATGAGATCTCTGATCTCAGTAAAAAGTACGGTCGGCTAAATATAGACCTACACCGAAACGGCACATATGTCGGTGATATCGGCCTGCGTGCTGAAGACCTCAGTTCGGTCACGTTCTATGAGGACAGCGAGGCGATCGGTCGCGAACAAGAACTGGACCGAGCAGATCAGTTTATCCGAGAGAGTACCGCTGCGCCCTATCGCCATATACGTCGTTTTCCTGAAATCTTTCGCGAGCGTTACGATATCATCGCCGAGAGCCGGGAACCGCTGGAGCATCCGATCAGTATACGTACTCGTGACGACACCATCGTCCTCAGACATGAGGTGGAGAGTGTCGAACTCCTGCGGGACGGTGGTGAGACGCTCGCGAACCTGCACTTTGCATCGGGTGCGTATACTCCCCGTCCTGACAGCGGCTGGTTGCCGCTCGATCATATCCGATTTGTCATGAAAGAACGTGAACCGAGACAGGTACTGACGAGCCAGTTGTTTCGAGCGACACTGCGACTGCTCGTCTTCTACGACGCGACGCCGATTCACAAGGTTAACCACCAACCACCTCCAACCGACGAGTTAAACAATCTCCTAAACGGTTCGATAATCCCGATACGACACTACCCTGACAAGCGAGTGCCTAACCCGCACTATGATCAACCGAACTTTATCGTCGGCACCCCGACCGACAGTGGCGTTGAAAACATCCGGCGCGTCACAGGACCTTCGCATAGCTTCGACTCGCCATTCATCGCCGCAAACCGCGTCGTCGGTGATGACTCAGCCATCTGGGTGGTCGACGAGGCCGCAGATCTAGCCCTCCCACTCACCGAGCCAACCCTGACCGCGAGCAAGCCGAGCTACTACGCGCTCCACTTCGCCGAATACTTACGCAAAAAATAAAAAATGCCCTGTCGTGAGACAGAGTACAAACTGCTTTAGTCATAATATTGACTTTTACACTAAAATACTGTATTGTATGCAAACGATACCAGAGTGGTGTCTGAACCTTTCACGGGGAGCAACTACAGGAAGTGATCTTATGCCTCTACTCGCCAGAGTATGCGTGACACTGGTAGCCGCCCTGGCTATGACTGTCGCTGGTACATCCACGGCTGCGTTCGCCGCTCGAGACAAGCCCCACACCGTCACCCACGCCGTCAAGGGCTTCTCCTGGAGCAACGGACCGTACATCGGTGTCAAGCTCAGCCGGACGAGAACCGAACGTCTCTACGACTCAGTCTTCGGAGAGTCGGTGTTCGCCGGTGTCGGCGTGCTCTGTGGCACGTTGACGAAGCTGCCCTACGGCTGGGCAATCGCAGCCTCCTGCGTCACGGTGATGACCATGCGCTATGGCCAGATCACCAACGCGCTAGAGGACGCTCACGATGACAAGAAGTGTGCCGAGTTCCGGTACGCACCGGTCGGATACAACCCGTTCGCGTCACCGGCCAAGTCCGTCAAGTGCACCTGGAAGGACTGATCATGGCACGTCTGATCCCGAAGCACCTGCCCGCCTGGGTTACGGCAACGCTCATCCTGATCGTCATCCTGATCGTGGGATACATCTACGATGTTCTGCTTGTTGCCCTGGTTGTCGGGCTGGCACTGTTCGTCGGCATTCTGCTGACGGGAGGCCGCAGTGGTCGCCGTCGCAGAACATGATGCGTCATTCGGCGCACCCCGCCCCTAGGCGATAGCTCGGCAGAGCTCGTCTGTCATTCTCGGGCCTGAACCCTCTCGGGGTGCTCAGACCAAGTCGGAATACATCCGGCGCCCCCGTTTTCTTAGGCACCAACCGGTGTCCATGAAAACGGGGGTTTATTCATGTTTGAGCAGCTTTACATCATACCCATGCCACCCGGCATACCGCCAGGCGCAGAGGCCTCGGGCTCTGGAACATCAACCACCAGCGCGCCCATCGTCATCGCAGTTGCGGCGATCGAGACGGCGTTCTGGACTGCTTGGCGGGTTACCGCCGCTGGGTCAACGACACCGTCAGTCTTGAGGTCAATTACACCTTTGTCCGGAGTATTGACGTCGATTCCCTGGCCTGGCTTAGCCGCCTGAACCTGCGCAAGCAAGGCATCGGCGTTGAGGCCGGCGTTGAGCATCAGTTGGCGGAATGGCTGCGTCAATGCGTTCTTGACGATAGAGCGGCCCGCAGACAGGCTGTCAGCGCCCGAGACGTCAATCTTTTCGGCTAGGTTGACGAGCGTAACACCGCCACCAGGAACGATGCCCTCGGCGAGCGCAGCACGGGTCGCCGCTACCGCATCATCGACGCGGAATTTCTTTTCATCGATCTCTGTCTCAGTCGCACCACCGACCTTGATAACGGCCACCTTGCCACTCAGTGCGGCGGCTCGTTTTTCATAATTTTCCTTCTCATACTCGCTCGTCGCCGTTTCGGCCTGAGCCTTGATCTGCGCAGTCCGTGTCTTGACGTCTGCAGCGCTACCAACACCCTCAACGATGGTTGTCTCGTCCTTGCTGACGATAACCTTGCGGGCAGATCCCACGACGTCGAGCTCAACGTTTTCAAAACTCATACCGCGGTCTTCGGACACGACGGTCGCTCCGGTCAGAACAGCGATGTCTTCGAGGACCTCCTTGCGGCGATCACCGAAAGCTGGAGCCTTGACTGCAACAGTGTTAAACACACCTTTGAGTTTGTTCAGCACCAGGATACCGAGCGCTTCACCTTCGACGTCGTCGGCTATGAGTACGACATCTTTCTTGCCAGCCTGGGCAAGCTTCTCGAGCATCGGTAGAAACTCCTGAACGCTTGAGATTTTCTTGTCGGTAACGATGATCGCCGGTTTTTCATACACCGCCTCTTGGCGAGCGGTGTCGGTTACCATAAGCGCCGAGACATAACCGCGGTCAAAGGTGAACCCTTCGACGACCTCAGATTCCATCTCGAGTCCCTGGCCTGCTTCGACAGTGACGACACCGTCACGGCCGACCTTATCGATGACGTCAGCGATTAGTTCACCGATCGCTGAATCACCGGCAGAGATGGTCGCTACCTCGGCGACACGGCTCTTTTTGCCGGTTACTGGTTCGCTGAGACCTTCGAGCGCAGCGAGAACTTCTGCACCTGCTGCTTCGACACCTTTTTTGAGCTCCATCGGGTTGTGCCCGGCCGCGATCAGGCGGTTGGCTTCGTTTAGGATGCTATAGGTCAGTACCGTGACGGTAGTCGTTCCGTCGCCGGCCGCTTTATTCATCTTGGACGCTGCCTGCTTGATAAGCTCCGCGCCGACGCTGTAACCGAGCGTCTCGTCGTCGACGTCAGCCAGCTCAACACCTTCGGCCACCGTCACGCCGTCGTGGGTTACGGTCGGACCACCGTAACTCTTGGCGATCACGACATTGCGGCCCTTTGGCCCCATCGTTACTTTGACTGCGTTATACAGTGCTTCGGCACCACCGAGAACTCGGCGGCGTGCATCATCATCGTAAAAAACTTTCTTGGACATAACTGAGACAAACCTGCGGTTTTTCTCGTCGCGCGGGCGGTGAAGTAAATTCACCAGTCCGGCTGCTCTTTTCCCTTAACCGCAGATCCTCCTCCTTTCTTATTTCTTAAATTACAGGTTAACCGAGTGTCGCGAGGATATCTTCCTCTTTAACGACCAGGTATTCTGTCTTATCGATCTTTAGCTCAGTCGGGGCGTATTCCTTAAATATGATCTTGTCGCCTTTTTTGACGGCCTTGACCTCTGGTCCAACCGCCTGTACGACAGCATACACCGGCTTTTCCTTTGCATTATCCGGCAGGAATAGGCCGCTGGCGGTTTTTGCCTCGGCAGTTTCGCGGACCGCGACCACACGGTCAGCAAGTGGTTTGATAGGTGTGCTCATTTCCTCTCCTTTTGATTAAACAAATCTGTATGAACTATTGTAGAGAATTAGCACTCGTCATGCAAGAGTGCCAAGTACTCTATTGACTTAGCATAACTGTAATGGTATAATAGATAATAGACATTCTTTCGCCCGACCGAAGGGAAGCACCTATGTACACCTACGAACTCGACTACAAGGACAAGCAAGAGCTGTTCGATGCTCTGCAGCCGCTCACGCTGAGGCCTCGAGACCTCTGCGAAGTCAGAGTCGGCGGTGGAACGCTCTACAAGTTCGAGTACATGGCTACCGTCGGCGATCAGATCACTGGCCGTAGCACGGTCAGGAACGCTCAGGTGATCCTCGACCCCGACACCATGACACTGATCGAGCAGTAGTTGGCCACACAACCACCAGGGAGGCTCCCATCGAGCCTCCCCTTCTCTATGCCCACTCGACAGGGCTTGGTGTGAGCCGACCCCAAGCACTAACTTGACATTTTATAGTGTTTATGCTAATATCATGCATAGTACCTTCTAAAAACAAAGATATGACAGAAACACTTATCGTCACCTCCCCTGAATCAGTCTCCCAAGCAGAGATGGATCGCTATTTTCATTCCGCCTCCGAGGCGATTGTCGAGCAGATGTACGAACCGGAATTCCATGACCTTCTCGATAGAGCCGGCATCGATATAGAAACGACCGATCCAGCACTTTACTGGGAAAAGATGGCCCTGTACACCCATCAAAAGGCGACATCGAGCGAGCTAGCTCCCGCCCAGAAGGAAACACTCGCTCTCGTGGGCTACCTGCCCAACTTTATCTATAACAAGGCTCTCCTGAGCCGTCATGAGCAGCTAGGTGCCCGCAGCACTCTATCGACATCTGAGATCAGAAACGCAAAACGCACCGCTTGCGCCTACAACAACCTTCTCAAAGATTTTGTAAAAAAACACCCGCAGAGCCCTGATCACCTCGAAGCTAGTTTGCTCGAGAGCACCCTCCAGACTGCTGGTAGTGAGTCACGTGATTTTTCGACCTATGCAGAAACAGCTATCGCCACGACCATCAAGGGCATCAAGCACGAAATAGGCTTTGGGGCTATTCTCGATTCTCTCGAGATACCCCACCGTGACGCCACGATCGACGAAGACCTGAAAGGCCAAGATATTGTCATCATCTTTAACGGCCAAGAGATCGGCGTTGATATCAAAGCATCCCTGAACAAGGTTGCTGAGATAAATCCCGATACTCCAGACCTTCCCTACGCTATAAAGAACAACGGTGACCTGGTGATGTTTAGCATGTTACAAGATGCAGACTTTGGAAACGGTTTCGAGCCAAGCCCATCACAGATCAGTGAACGGGCAGATAAAACTCGTGACATCATCGCCATGGCGGTCGTTGGAGCACTTGCAAAAAAATAGCTTTAGTGCTATAATATACAAGCTATCGTTTGACCAGGTCCAACCGAGGAGACATGATGGCGACAAATCTGGGTCGGTATATCATTACCGAGCCCGCGACTTCTCGAGAGTTCAGGGAACTTCTCAGAGAAGCGATAGATGACGGATCACGAGTGATCCGTATCACGATGAGTGGCGTGGACGACGAAACCACAAGCCAGGACGAGTTCAGACTCATCCAGTCCCGCTACTCTCAGCTGAGCGTCGAGTACATCGGAAAGCTCAGCGACCACGGCACCGCAACGGTCATCGCGATGACGCACACCGACTTCAGCGATGCCCCCGCCCAGCTGACGCTCACGCGTCGCGCTACCCCCTGAGACATACTGCCCACGGCAGTCCCTGTCTCGGGGGTTTTTACTTGACATACGTCATTTCTATGTATTGACATAACTTGATAAAAGTGGTAAGATTTTACGTAGCGTTCAGCTAGTACCACGACAATTCGGGAGACATCATGGCAACGGTCCAATTCGTTGACAGCCTCCCTGTGGGGCTGGAAAACGTCAAGTGGCAGATTGTCGCCCCTGCGGGCGGCATGGAAGACAAGATCGATGCGATCAAGCGAGGGGAAGAGCTTTTTCTCGACCTCGCGATCACACGAGAAGAGCGCGACAGTCAATACCAGGCACTGATTAGGGTTATCCCCAATCTGGTTGCTGGCGTTGAACCGGACAGCTCGCGAGAGCGAGTATTCCACCTCAACAAGGCAGTCGCTATCTTCCTCGATCTGGATGGTAACATGACGGAGAACAACGTAACTCTTCGAACCGTTATCACCACTGAAGTAACACAACCCGATCTTTCAGCGGGTTATGTGGTAATGTGGCCGGATACAGACTACGACATTGCCACAGCATCATAACGTCCCTTCAACCATTGGAGCAACATGAACGATGCAGCCGATCTCGGGAATGTGAAGGCCTCAGTCATTGAGGCAAGCACCATCGAGAGCAACCGAGGAGTCAAGAACCACTACGTCATCGGCTACTGCAGTGCTGATGGCGACCTGGTCGTCGAGAGCAAGCAGCTCACCTACAAGGAGCGGCAGGCCTACATGGCCGACACGCTCGGCATCGATCCTCTCACGAGCAACAACTGGGCCTTCTGCCAGTGGTCGTTCAAGATGGGTGCGTGGACCGAGGTTCTCGCCGGCGACGGCGAGATGGAGCAGAAGCTCCGCCTTCACATGGTGAACAACCCCCCGAAGCGTCCTCGCTGAACGTGATACCCCCGGAAGGGTTCCCTGCAAAGGGAATCCGACCGGGGGTCGTTCAATTTCTGGAGATATTATTTTTGCGTTAGTTCACGGACGACGTCAGCATCATTCCACGGCAACCGTTCGCCACCTATGATACGGAACCGTTCGTGGCCCATACCGGTGATTAGGATCGTGTCGTCTTTGCGGGCAATCTTGAGTGCTTTTGCTATCGCCTCACGGCGGTCGGCGATCTCTTCGGTCTTGGCTTCGCCACCAGCGTCAGCGATACCTTCCATAACCATGCTGCGGATCTGAGCTGGATCTTCGTTATAGCTCTCTTCATCGGTCAGAATGATCCGATCAGCCAGTCGGGCCGCTATCTCACCCATGATCGGGCGCTTGCCCTTGTCTCGATCGCCAGTCGCCCCAAAAACGAGGATGACTCGATTTTTAGTGATCGATTTGGTCGCCTCGAGCAACTGTTCGATCGCATCAGGGGTATGGGCATAATCCACAACGACTTCAAAGTTTTTGCCGATCTCGACTCTCTCAAACCTGCCCGGAAGCTCTTCGAGGTTAGCGATACCATCGGCAATTGCCTCGAGACCGACATGGAACAGATAGGACGCAGCAGCGGCTGCGGTCATATTGTAGACGTTGAATTTGCCTGGCAGTGCCGTCGCGAGCTCAAGCGTCGTCTGTAGATCGATCACGACCCGGGCTTCACTGCCCTTTTTATAGAGCTTTACCTGGGAGATTCGCGCATCCGCCGTCTCGTTGGTGCCATAGGTTATCTTTTGTTCACTGGCTTCGTACTGGTTATAGAACTCGAACCATTCGTCATCACGGTTCAACACGATGAAACGTGGGTTTTTGGCGAAGAGCCGGCCTTTTGCGGACGCGTAGTCGTCCATCGTCTTGTGGTAGTCGAGATGATCCTGCGTCAGGTTGGTCATGATGGCGCACTCGATCGGAACGCCGTCGAGTTTGTGCTGCATCAGGGAATGCGAGGTGATCTCGAGGATAACGAACTCAACCTCAGCGCTCTTAGCGTCTCGAAAAAACTGCTGCATCCGCTCAGTAGACGCCACGGTGGCGTTTAGCTCGTTCAAGGTCCGCTCGCCCGCCATTTCGATGACGGCGGTCGTAAACAGCGCCGTTTTGTGACCGGCGGCCTTGAGGATTTCGTTCAGGTAATTCGCGGTCGTCGTTTTGCCGTTTGTCCCTGTTACTGCGATAACCCGCAGCTGTCGTGCCGGAAACCCATAGCGCGCCGATAGGGCATAGATTCGCCCCCGTCGGTAAAGCTCTTCTACTTGCCTGGTTGCCCCAACCGGTAATCGTTTGCGTACCTGTCTCGTGATCTGCTCTTTCATGCTTCTTATCATACTACTCCCTCACTGGGTTACAATTGAAGTCGTTATGAAGGTGTTAGGAATAGAGAGCAGTTGTGATGAGACAGCCGCCGCAGTCGTCGAGGACGGTACGCGGCTCCTGAGCAATGTCGTTCACTCTCAGATCGATATCCATGCCGAGTACGGCGGGGTCGTTCCAGAGGTGGCTGCTCGTTCACACCTCGAAGTCGTTCTCCCGGTCATCGAAAAAGCCCTGACGGATGCTGCCTGCACCTGGGATGATATCGACGCCATCGCCGTTACCTACGCCCCTGGACTGGTCGGTAGCCTTTTGGTCGGCTCTCTTGCCGCCCGCACGCTTGCCCTCCTCAAGAACAAACCCCTCTACCCCATCCACCATGTCGAGGGGCATGTCTATGCGAACTTTATCACCCAGATCGCACCAGCCCAGCGCTCGACCACCTCTGCGGCCGAAACATCTGCAGCCCGAGTTTCTGTTGAGCTCGCATCATCAGAAACCCGGCGCGAAGCCGTTGAGGCAGGAGACGGCGTCGAAAAGCTGGGCCCCTCCTTTCCCCTCCTTTCCCTGATTGTCTCTGGTGGCCACTCGCAGTTAGTTCTCTTCCGTAAGCACGGCGACTACGAGCTTCTCGGTCAAACCCAGGATGACGCTGTCGGTGAAGCGTTCGACAAGGTGGCCAAGATTATCGGCCTTCCCTACCCTGGCGGTCCCTCTGTGGCCCGTGTCGCCGAGAGCGGAGACCCGAAACGCTTCGCCTTTCCAAAAGCCCGCATGCAAAACCCGTACGACTTTAGTTTTTCCGGGGTCAAAACAGCCGTTCTGAGGGCCGTCCAGGCCGAAGTCGGTGTCGCTTACGACTTCCCGTCACATCAGCTGCCAGAACGCGTCTCAGACACTCTGAGGGCAGATGTTGCGGCTAGTTTCCAACATATTGCCGTGGAAACACTGGTAGACAAGGCCGAAAAAGCCTTTCACGACTATTCCCCTGCCTCAGTCGTCATCGCTGGTGGTGTCGCCGCAAACCAAGAACTGCGCCGCCAACTGAGCGAACGCCTGCCAATCGCTATCGACTACGCTCCGATGAACCTCTGTACCGATAACGCCGCCATGATCGCCTCCCTCGGTTATTTCTACGCCCAAGGTAACGAGCCGACCGATCCACGTGACCTCGAGGTCATCCCGAGTATAAGCATGTCGAAAACCGCCTGGAGCTCATAAACTACGTAGCTACTACATTGCGTAGAGCCTAAAATCATGTGATAATACTTCCATGCTCTCTGGAAAGAGATCCGCACGTACCCTGTTTTTGTTAGTTCACTGCGGCACCAACCCTATCCGATCAAGGAGTCATAAGTGAGCATGGACCAGCTACGGCAAGACATCGAGACCCTGAAGAAAGGACGGAGAAATTTCACCATCATGTCCTTGTTCGCCTGGGTGGCAGTTGCTGCCCTGATAGGATCAGTCAGCACTTTTACGGCAATCCTTCTTCTCTTGGCGGCGCTCATTTCCTGCGTCATGCCAATCGGAAGCCACTTTGCACTCAAGCAGCGAAAGGCAGAGCTCGAGAGCATCCAATAACCCACCCGCCCAAGAGTCGAGCAACCCCGCTCCTCGATGGGCGGGTGTTTGCTTGGTAGTCACCGCTGTTAGCGTGCTATACT
>CAMPIR010000012.1 GCA_946886435.1 uncultured Candidatus Saccharibacteria bacterium
CTCTAGGTGTGCATGATGAATTCGAACAGTTTACGTTGTACAATCGATCTGGGGCGCCTCTACCGTACCGCCGACTATAACCGGTTCAGCTAACTGCGTGATCTGATAGCCTTTTGGTAGATCGGGATAAAAATAGTGCTTCCGTTCAAAGCGGCTAACCTCAGGAATAGATGCCTTCAGCGCAAGTCCAGCACGGATCGCTAATGTGAGTGCCTCGTCGTTCAGAACCGGCAAAACGCCTGGAAATCCAAAGCATATCGGGCTTACCGTTGTGTTTGGCTCCTTGTCGCGCGCATCATTGTCGGCGCCACTAAACAGCTTCGTCTTTGTACTCAGCTGGACGTGACACTCGATACCAATCGTCGGCTGATAGCGCTCCATCACCTCAGCAAGCGTCATCAAAGTGCCCCCAAATCAGTTAATGCTTTCTTAAATATTTTGAGCGCTTCACTCGCCTGACGTCTTGTCACGGCGACGCTATCTTCGTGAGCGATGCGGTTACGAAGCTTGTGTGCACGCCACACGCCCTCGATATTAGACAGGTATGGCTTTGCGTTCTTGAGTCGTTCACCGAGCGTATTTCCTGAAATACCTCGTTCACGCATCGCGCCGTCCAGCAATTTGTCGGCACTCAATATCGCAAACTGCCAACTGTCCGATGTGCTGCCCATTTGTTGGGTAATAGCAAGCCAGCGGCTACGGTATTTCGTTTGGTCCAGAAGACGTCCGCTGCGCCGGGTCACTGACATAAAAATCAAGAGCAAGAGTCCAATGACCACTACCACAAAAAACATGACTAGAATCAACGTATCCATATTATGCGCTCGTCTCCATTTCGAGTGTTTTGGCAAGCTCAAGTACCGAAACGTCGTTTCCACGGTTAGCAATTATCTGAAATCCAACCGGAAGTCCGGAGCTCTGTACGGGTACGCTAATAGCAGGCAGGCCAGCGAGACTAGCCGAGACGGTCATCTGATCAGCCAAGTACATGCTGAGCGGGTCATGAGTATTTTGGCCAAGGCCAAAAGCCACCGTTGGAACCGTCGGCCCAACGAGAAAGTCATAGGTCTCGAACGCATCATTAAATTCTTCCACTACGAGCGTTCTAACCTTTGCCGCCTTTTGGAAATACGCGTCATAATACCCACTCGAAAGCACATAATTACCTATCAAGATTCGACGTTTGTTCTCCGGCATGAACCCGTTAGTTCGCGTCTGAGAATACACCTCACTCAAAGAAGCTGCATCCTCTGGTCGCACGCCATACCTGATGCCATCATAGCGCGCCAAGTTTGAGGCAACTTCCGCCGGAACAATAATGTAATAGACCGCCAAAGCATACTTCAAAGATGGCAGCGACACTTCTTCAACCTCATAGCCCTGTTCTCGCAGTCGCTGAATCGCACCCATTGTTGCGACGCGGACTTCTTCGGCGACACCATCCTCAAGCCACTCTTTGATAACGCCTATTTTTTTACCAACCGAGACCGTAGAGGTCTCATACGGTGAGTCGATAGTCGTGCTGTCCTTACTGTCCTGGCCTGCGATAGTATTCATAACCAGTTGAGCATCAGTAGCGGTATGGCTTAGTGTGCCGACTACATCAGTGCTACTCGCCATCGCAACAACCCCATAGCGGCTAACGGCACCATACGTCGGCTTCATACCGACGACACCACAAAAGCTTGCGGGCTCACGAATTGAACCGCCAGTATCAGTGCCGAGTGCAAACGGAACTATGTCGAGAGCAACAACCGCAGCCGATCCTCCTGAGCTACCGCCCGCAACACGGGCTTTGTCGTGAGGATTGGTCGTCGGTCCAAATGCTGAGTTCTCAGTGCTTCCACCGTGGGCAAACGCATCAAGGTTTGCCTTCGCGATACAGATTGCGCCTGCCCCTTCGAGTCGTTCGATCGCCTCAGACTGAAACGGCGCTGTGAAGTTCTCGAGCAGTTTTGATGCAGCGGTCGTTTTTCCTCCGAATGTCAGCATGTTATCTTTAGCGATAAACGGAATGCCGGTGAGCGGTCCGCGCGATTCGCCTGCTCGACGCTCCGTATCTATCTCATCGGCACGCTCAAGTGCACGTTCGTCCATGGTTTCGAGAATCGCATTCGTCTTGTCGGCCTTTGCTCGTTCGAGTGCGGCCGTGACCACGGCTCGGACAGAAGTCCGGTCGATTTCAGCTTGGACGTCACCAATGGTCATTCGAGCACCCTTGGTACGGCGATAGAGCCACCTGTTTGCTTTGGTGCGTTCGTGAGCAGCGCATCACGGTCGATTCCGTAGTCAACAATCTCATCACGTCTCGTAACAGTCTCAAGCCCATGAATCTGATAAGTCGGCTCAATGCCTTCAGTGTCGACCTGCTGGAGTTGCTCGACGTACCCGAGTATTTCAACCAGATCGTGCTGCATGTCCGTCGCCTCAGCATCGCTCAGGTTTAGAGCCGACAATACGGCAAGCTTTTTGACATCATCAATAGAAATTGCGTTCATTGTATTTAGTATACCAGAGGCGGAGAAGTCTATTTGATAGTTTGCTTGATATCAGCGATCGTGTCACGTAGCTCAGCCGCACGCTCAAACTCTAGATTTGCACTAGCGAGCTCCATTTGTGCCGTCAATTCACGAACAAGCGCGGGGTATTCATCCTTTGGAATCTTTTTGAGATTGAGTTTTGCTTTCTTGTCACCTTCCTTCTGCGGGATGATAGCACGCAACCCTTCGCCGATCGCCTTATCCACGCCAACAGGGGTTATGCCATGCTCTTTATTGAAAGCCTCTTGTTTTTCGCGACGTCGCGCGGTCTCATCGATCGCCGCTCGCATCGAGTCGGTTATGTTATCGGCATACATGAGAACCCGACCCTGTTCATGGCGCGCCGCGCGCCCGATGGTCTGTACGAGCGCACTCGTGCTCCGCAGGAATCCCTCCTTGTCCGCATCCATAATCGCCACCAAACTGACTTCCGGCAGATCGAGACCCTCCCTGAGTAAGTTAATGCCGACGAGCACGTCATATACGCCGAGCCGGAGGTCACGGAGGATATCCCCTCGTTCTAACGTATCGACATCGCTGTGGATATAGGCAGTTTTTATCTCCAGCTCCTGCAGGTAGGTGCTCAGATCCTCGGCCATTCGTTTAGTCAGCGTTGTGACCAAGACCCTCTGTTGCTTATCGATGCGTTCACGAATCTCAGCGATAAGATCGTCGATCTGGCCGTCGATTGGCCGCACGTCGATAATCGGATCGAGCAGACCGGTTGGTCTAATCACCTGTTCTGCCGGTTTCGGAGAGTGAGTGAGCTCATATTCCGCCGGTGTAGCGGAAACATATATCGCTTGGTTTATGTGGCGATCAAACTCGGTAAAGGTCAGGGGTCGGTTATCAAGTGCACTTGGCAGACGAAACCCGTGCTCAACGAGAACCTCTTTGCGAGCACGGTCTCCGTTATACATGCCACGCACCTGCGGAAGCGTCATATGAGACTCGTCGACGAGCAGCAAAAAGTCATCAGGAAAATAATCCATCAGTGTCGCTGGTTGCTCACCTGGTTCGCGGTTTGTTAGGTAGCGACTGTAGTTCTCGATCCCCTTCACGAAACCCGTTTCCTCTAGCAGCTCCAAATCATAACGTGTACGCTGCTCGATGCGTTGGGCTTCAAGAAGCATATCTCGTGAACGGAAGTATTCAAGCCGGGCCGCCAATTCGTCGCGAATGTTAACCAGTGCGCCTTTTAGCTTCTCCTGTGGCGTTACGTAGTGTGAGCTTGGGAAAATCTTTACCTCTGACGATTCGCGGATTATCTCGCCCGTTAACGGATTAATCTCGGTAATCCTATCTATCTCATCACCGAAAAACTCAACTCGATACGCCGATTCGCTACTTGCCGGAAATACATCAACGACATCTCCGCGTACTCGGAATGTAGCTCGCGCAAAGTCTATATCGTTACGATGATACTGGATGTCCGTCAAATGGCGTAAGAACTTGTCCCGAGAACGACGTTCGCCTTTCTTGATTGTCAAAGCCATTCCGCCGTAGTCCTCAACCGAACCGATGCCGTAGATACAGCTGACGCTCGCCACGATAATAACGTCGCGTCGGCTGAGTAGCGAAGCAGTTGCGGCGTGACGAAGACGGTCAATCTCTTCGTTGATCTTGCTGTCTTTTTCGATATACGTATCACTGCTGACCATATAGGCTTCTGGTTGGTAATAGTCAAAATAGCTCACAAAATAGTGAACTTCGTTATCGGGAAAGTATGATTTGAACTCTGAAAAAAGCTGCGCAGCAAGCGTTTTGTTATGAGCTATCACTAGAGTTGGAACGTTACGATCCTGAATAATATTCGCCATCGTAAACGTCTTGCCTGATCCGGTTACACCGAGTAGTGTCTGCTCACGCTCACCAGCATCGAGACCACCCAGTAATTGCTTAATGGCGGCTGGTTGGTCTCCAGTTGGTTGATATTTGCTCTTGAGCTGGAACTTGTTCACCTCAATATTGTAGCAGTTTAGCCGCGACGGTTCTTGCTAACGGGGGCGTGTTCTATCGGCACGTCGTCACCAATAGGATCGACAGCGAACTTCACATCGAGAGCGGCAATGACCTGCTCCACAAGTCGTTCAGGATCGGTATCATAGATAATCTTCGCTGCTCCAGGTGTCGGTATATGCTTGACGAGCATCGGGATGAAGTCCGCCAAACCACCACTTCCGAGCAGAACGCCACAGACTTTGTTGCTCTCGGCAGCCGTAGAAAATTCATGCAGACTGCCCATTCGACCGCCCACTGTAATGACTGCGTCGCTGCTACGGACGAGGTGTACGTCACGACCAACGTATTCCATGCCAGTAAAGTTGATATAGTCGAACTCTTTAGTCGGAAGACGATACGACTTGATATGCTCTCGATGCGAGCTGGCGGGACTAAAGCCGATACTGAGGCCATTTTCAGCGTGCGCACCGATGGCTGCGTAGTGAGGTAGGCCGACGGTCGCTCCAGTCAAGAGCGTGTGGCCCGATTTGGCGATTGCCTTACCGAGTCGAAACGCGAGCTGGTGCGAGGTTTCTACTGTATCGCCAGCGGCGGCGCCCGACACACATATTTGATACTGATTTTTTTTCATTAGAGTCCTACCTCAAGTGTTTCTGGGGCAATCATATCGTTATCAAGTTGTTTTAAGATGCTGTCTTCAAGGTTTTTGCTTCCCATGTAGCGCATAAATATCTCGTTCCACAGACTCTCCCGGAAGTGGTAGTAGTACCGAGTCTTGAACGGTTCGTCGTTAGAGTACGCCAGGCTAACATCCATCATATTGAAGGTTATCGGCAGACCATCGCTCGCTATTCGTCCGACATAATCCTGCTCGACCCAAAAAGCCATCTCTGGATCGAGCACTGCCAACATCTCCTCAGCACGACGCCAGTGGAGATCCTCGGGGTGTACATGCGGCTGGAAGGCCTCAGGGTGGTTCTCGTCCTTCATCTTGCCAAAGTATCGCTGGATCACCCGCCAATGGACATTCTGGCCAACCATCTGTGCGCCAGAATCCGGATCAGCGATCAAGGTTTCTACGACCGTCTCACCGAAGTTCTTCTCTACCTGTTTGAGTTTGAAGAACGCGCTATACAGACGGATCTCGTTAATATAATGAAAGATCAGTGGCAGCGTTTTTAGGGTAATTCCTTTCATGCGCTCGGTATGCATCGGTACAACGACGATGACGCCCATCTCCTTCGTGTGCGTGATGTTATGGAGCTTCTTTTTCACAAAGCTTTCCGCCAGGTCGACGTATTTATCGTGATCCATCACCACAATAGAGATATCTCTCGTCTCAAAGTCGCTCGGCGTAACAGTCTTAAATAGCTCGTTATATTTGTTAAGCCATTCACCGCCTTCCGAAAAGCGAAGAGCTGTATATACTTCGTCGATATTCTCATGCTTGAGCATACTGTCAACGGAACGGTACCCAAGGTGTTTCATAAGCTTCTCTGGCGGCATCGTATGCAGAAGACGTTTCGCAACCGAACGCTTCAGGACCCAGCAACTCCGATTAATTTTCATCTTTTCGACAGCAGCAACAATCAGTGGCACCATCGCCGTGACATCATCAGCGTCAGTTCCGCCAATGAGTTTCGTAACCCGTTCGTTATCGGTTTGCATCCGGCTCATCATCGCAGAGTGCAGTTCTTCGTCGGTAGTGTCCTTGGTATCGAGACCGAGGCTTGCGACGGATTTGTGCACCTTTTCAGCAATTTCACCGACCAGACGAGCGTCCGTGCCGTGGCGCCCACTCGCACGTTCAAGTTGCTGTAAACTAAGCGAAAAGATCGGCTCCTCCGCATCCAATAAATCTCTCAGTACCTTAGCCATAGCTATAACTCCTTTTCTTCTAACGGCATATCATGCAACTGCACTTCCTGGTCAAGTATTCCCGCCTTTGCGCCAATCTGGCCTACGACGGACGTTGAGTTTGCGCTAGCGAATACGATAGATTCCCTGAGGCTCTTGCCCTGCGACCACTGACTCAAGAAACCTGACCCGAACGCATCACCAGCTCCAGTGCGATCTATTACTGGCACATCTTCGTACATACCGGCATGTACAATCGTCTTACCATCACTGGCACAGACTCCATTCGGACCGTCTGAAACGATAACGACTGGGCAATAGTTGAGCCCATGACGAACCAACGTTTCGAGATCGTCACCCTCGACGAGTAACTGCATCTCCTCTTTGTTAAGACAGAGTACATCGATCTCGTCTAGCATGGCCTTGAGTTTTTTCGGCTCAGCCAGCTCACTGCCCGCGGGATTTAACATGACTTTTACGCCCCGTTTGGCTGCCTGGTGAACGATCTTTTCCAGTGTTTCGAAATGACCAAGTGCCGTCGGATACACCCAGTTTGCTCCATCGAACGCATCAAATAAGTTCACGATGTCAGCCGCCGCGGGAATAGATCCATGGTAGTTCAAAATAGTTCTCTCGCCACTCGTTGCGAGAAGAATCGTTGAATAACTTGCGCGCATCTGTGGCTGTAAACCGACATAGTGAGTGTCAACCATTTCACGTTCAAGTTCATCGATGATCGTGCGTGATGCAGGGTCGGTCTCGCCGAGCACCCACATATAGCGACTCTGCAAGCCCTGGCGCGCAAACGTTACTGCTACGTTAGTCGCATTACCGCCAGATGCAAAATACGTCTCGCTGATATCGAGTTTGGCACCGAGAGGAAGGTGGGTGTACAAGAACTTACCCTCTTTGTGCGGGTCGAACTCGTCGTCTCTGAGAAAGACATCCTGGGTTGCTTTGCCAATACTGAGAATTGTTGGAATATTTTTGTGTGTAACCATTTGCTATAAAGTATACCATTTATGCTTAACAGGAGTAATACGAACCACCCCGCCGAAATAGCGGTTCAGGGAATAGCTGGAACCGATAGCATATTGCTAGCGAATAGCTTTACCCGCTGAACCGAACGCGTCAATCTTTTCTTCAACGACCTTTTGGACCGCCTCATACACTTCTGGCATCAACTTTACGACTGCATACTCGTCCGGATGGTCAGCAAGCACCTTCTCCAGAGTCTTACGGAAAGCGTAGCGCATGTCGCTGTTTATATTGATCTTGCTGACGCCGATCTTAGCAGCCTCTTCGAAGAAATGAAGCGGCGTACCGGAACCACCATGAAGTGAGATCTGGCATGGTATTGCTTCACGCAAACGAGCCAACAGTTCGAGATCTAGCTCTTTTGGTACTGGATATTTTCCGTGCAGGTTACCGACAGCGGCTGCGAACGTATCGATACCAGTGGCCTCAACGAACGAACGGGCGCCATCTGGAGTGGAGAAAGTTTCCTTGATCTTTTCGTAGTCAATAGCTTCACTGTGAACGTTACTGCTGCCACCGAAATAGTGCGGCTCGGACTCAACGAGCGCCCCTGTAAACTTAGCATACTCAACCACCTCTTTTGTCCTAGCGGTGATCTCTTCCTCCGTGGCGTCATGATTGGCCTGGGATATATCGATATGAATAAACTCATACCCACAGTCGATCGCACGTTTGCAATCTTCAACGCTCGGACTATGATCCAGGTTTAAATAAACCTCAATACCGTACTCTTGCCGGTAGTTGTCCACGAGGTCGCGGATATTCTCGAGCCCCATAGCCTTGACCTCGCCTTCGCTCACCTCGACGAGAACAGGTGCATTCTTTGCCTGTGCGGCACGGGCTACGGCAATAAGGGTCTCTTGGTTGTCGATGTTAAAGGCACCGACCGCAAAGTGCTGGTCACGGGTACGGCGCATCAGGTGACGTGCTTTTACGCAGTTATTTCTTATCTCTTGAATAGTCAGGCCCATGATGCGATATCTCCTTAATTTTTGGTTATTTGGTCTCGCCCAAGAAGCTATGGGCCTCGAGCATGATGTGCTTGGCAGTCAGTCCAAAGTGTTCGAGTAGTTCAGCTGGTGCACCAGACTCACCAAAACGATCCTTCATACCCATGCGCCGTAACGGCACCGGGTGGGTGTTTGTAAATAACTCTGCGAGTGCGCTTCCAAATCCACCTGCAACTTGAGCCTCTTCGATGCTGAGAGCACGGCCAGTCTTACGAACACTTGCAAGAATCGTCTCATCATCCAGAGGCTTGATGGTCGGGACATGTACGACCTCTGCATCGATACCGTCTTTGGCAAGCAACTCTGCAGCGACCAAGCACTGGTACGTCATGGTTCCAGTCCCGAAGAGGGTTATATCCGTGCCGGTCCTAAGCACATACGCCTTTCCGATCTCAAATGGAGTCTCCTGGGTCGTAAATACCGGTGTCGCCTCGCGAGCCAGTCGGATGTAACTCGGCTGTCCGTTGCCGGCTATCGCAAGCGTTGCTTTTTCGGCTTCGATGGCGTCCCCGGGCACGACGACAACCATGTGCGGCAATACGCGCATCAACGCGATATCCTCGAGCATTTGGTGTGTTGCACCGTCAGGCCCGACCGAAATACCGGCATGCGAACCGACGATCTTGACCGGAACTTCATTTAGACAAACGGTTGTACGAATCTGTTCCCAGTTGCGTCCTGGTGAAAAAGCTGCGTAGCTAGAGGTAAAGGGAATTTTACCCATATGAGCCATCCCGCTCGCCACAGTCACGAGGTTCTGCTCAGCAACACCCACCTCGATAAAACGGTTTGGATGCGCCTCCTTGAACAATGACATCTGCGTTGAATCGGTCAGATCGGCGCACAGTGCGACAACTTGCTCATTTTCATCACCAGCTCGTTTCAGGCCGCGGCCGAAACCTTTGCGGGTTGGTTCACTTTCGATACCTTCTTTGCCGATTTTTGTTGAAAGATGCAGTTCGCTCACTGGTGTTCTCCTCGAATCTTGCCGTTGAGAGTCCGGAGTCTTTTGAGTGCCTCCTTGGCTTGCTCACTATTTGGCGGTGCTCCATGCCAATGGTAGTCGTACTCCATGAACGGCACGCCCTTGCCGGGGATAGTATGGGCGATAATAACACTTGGTTTTTCGGTGATGGCCCGTGCCATCGAACAGGCATCGATGATGCTCTCGATATTGTGACCGTCGATTTCCTGAACGTGCCAACCGAACGACTCCCATTTTGCTCTCAGGTCTTCCAGCGGCATAATGTCTTCGGTGTTGCCATCGATCTGGATGTTATTGCGGTCAATGATTCCGATGATGTTGTGAAGTTTGTACTTACCGGCAAACATAGCCGCTTCCCATATATTGCCTTCGTTGAGCTCGCCATCACCCATGACGGTATAAACCCAGCGGTGGGTCTGTACGTCAATATTTTTCATGACATACGCCATGCCCGCCGCTTGTGACAAGCCTGAGCCGAGCGGCCCACTGGTGTTCTCCATTCCGGGCAGCTTGGTACGCTCAGGATGACCCTGTAGGCGTGAACCGAGCCGTCGAAGCGTCATCAACTCTTCGACTGGGAAATAGCCGGCTCGAGCCATCGTTGCATAACGTACCGGTACGCAGTGGCCATTACTAAGTATCATCAGATCGCGCTCAGGTAGATCCGGGTTCTTCGGGTCATGTTTTAAGATATTAAAATACAGAGCCGTGAATATGTCGGTAAGCCCGAGTGGACCAGCGCTATGTCCGGAGCCGGCATGCTCTAGCATCCGAATAATGTCCTCACGGATCGTTGTAGCCATACGTTCTAGTTGTGTCTGTGTTAGTTGTCCATTCATATCAGCCTCATCTTAGCATAAGCGGTGATGTCTGTCAGGGCTGCAGCCTGGCGTAAAGCTCTCCGTATGCTCGAGCGGGATCCTCAGCGTTTTGGATAGCGCCACCAGCTACGATCACGTCAACACCGCCGTGACTGAGTCGCGCGACATTATCGGCATTCGCACCGCCATCCCAGCCAATCTCGACGTCCGGCTCCAACAAGCGAATCTCGTTCGCCTTGTGAAGTAGCCCTAGATCAGCTACGCCGCCGAAATGCCCTAGAGTGCCGCTAAAGATCAATACATGATCTACTTTTGCGACAAGGCTAGCTACGCTTTCGACGGACGTAGACTGAATCAATGCAATCCCGGCCTTTATCCCTCGTAGTTGCAGGGTCTCTATCGCCTGGAGTACTCCATCAGCTTCGCTATGTACGATAACTAAGTTCGGGTGAAGCGCGACGATCTCATCGATGACCGACAGGGGCTCTTGGTACATCAAGTGGATATCGGCGAGCACCCCCTCTGGCCAGGCAATGCCATCAACCGCGACGGTCCGCTTCGCCAGCTCACCGTCGGCAAGATCGATATGGATACGGTCAACGACGGACCGGACAGCTACGAGCTGTTGTTCATACTCGGCCGGCGTATAGGCTGTAATCGAGGGACTGATTACGCTCATCGCTTCTAACGCTTTCCTCCGATGAGAAAACCGAGCAGCATGCGCAGGCTCAGCACGACGATCGGTACAAAAACGATATAGGTAAGGGGATCGACCGTCAGACGTGAGCTCGGGTTGACTACTATTTTTGGTATCACGTAGAGGAGTGCCAGGAATATATCGGCCGTGACAAGCGCCAGAACATCAAGAGCTTTCTGGATGGGATACGAGCGAGCGACCATCACATAGCCAAAATCGAGTAGTACAAAGCTCATCAACACATAGATCAAAACCATAACCTCCGTGTCGGCTGTCGCAGCCGTCGTCGATTCGCTGAGTGCAATCCCAAAGACTACGAATGCAATAAAGCCGAACAATAGCGCTCGTGTTGCCGTTCCCCAAAATGATATCGCACCGAGAAGATGATGTAGTGTCAACGGTTGTTTGTTGTTTGAGCCTCGCTTTGCCATATATCTACCCTGCCCCTTTATCTTTTTAATTATGCCAGCTCGTCAAGCTGACGGTTACGTCGACGAAACCGTTCGGCGTTCGCAAATGGCGTCGTCAGCCAGGTATCAATAATACCCTGCCACTCATCACCATCGCTCAGCAGGCGCGACGGCAAACAGATGATGTTACTGTCGTTATCGTTCCGGGTCATCTTTGCTTCATACTCATCCCAGATCACGCTGGCTCGAATACCACGAAAACGGTTTGCTGCCATACACATCCCTTGCCCGCCGCCGCAGAGCAAAATAGCCCGTGCGCTGTCGTCTTCATCGCCCAATACTCGTAGAGCCGCCATCTGAGCAAACTGTGGGAAATCGTCATCTTTGTCGAGCTCTTTGCCGCCGACATCTTCGACGTCATGGCCACGTTTGCTGAGATAGACAAAGACCTTTTCTTTAAGATAGTGGCCGTTATGGTCGGATCCGAGATAGATTTTCATAGATTCTAGACCGTTTTTGCGACGTCGGCCGTCAGCTCGACGAGGCGGTTACTATAACCCCATTCGTTGTCGTACCAGGCGACGACCTTGACCATGTTGCCGCCAACTACTGCAGTCAGCGGAAGATCGACAATACAGCTATGCGAGTTGCCTTTAAAATCTGAGGAGACGAGCTCTTCCTCGGTGACGGCGAGGATGCCCTGGTAAAATGGCTCGTTTGCTGCTTTCTTGAACGTATCATTGATCTCTTCGACCGTTACGTCACGCTTCAGTACAACCACAAAGTCACTCATGCTCACGACAGGGGTTGGGACGCGGACACTCAGCCCGCCAAAGCGATTTTCCAGCGCCGGCATCGCCTTCGCCGCAGCGATACTCGCACCGGTAGTAGTAGGGACGATATTCTCAGCAGCCGCTCGCGCCTCACGAAGATCTTTTGCCGGTGCGTCCTGTAATTTCTGGCTCGCTGTATAGCTATGGATAGTCGTCATCATTGCCTTGTCGATGCCAAAGTTACTTTCGAGTACCGCCATCACCGGTGTTATGCAGTTTGTCGTACAGCTAGCATTGCTGATAACGTCGGTTGTGCCGTCTTTGACCTTTTCATCGTTCACGCCGAGTACGATCGTATCGGCGCCATCACCTTTTGCAGGCGCACTGATGATAACTTTTTTCGCTCCAGCTGGGTCAATATGCGCCCTTGCTTTTGCTGGATCAACAAAAAAACCAGTCGATTCGATGACCACATCGATACTGAGATCACCCCACGGCAAAGCAGCTGGATCGGTCTCGGCAAATGTCTGTATTCGTTTGCCATCAACCGTAATCGAATCATCGTCAAAAGAAACTTGGTGGTCGTATTCACCATACGACGAGTCGTGCTTGAGCAGATGTGCAAGCGTCCTGTTGTCCGTTAGATCGTTGATCGCGACCACTTCGATATCATTACGATCAAACGCGATCTTAAACGCATTGCGTCCGATTCGTCCAAATCCATTGATTGCTATCCGATTTGCCATGTCAGCCCCTTTACGTGTTACAAGCATTAGCCCTTTGATGTTGATTATATACCGCCTCGCCTTCTCTGTAAAATAGCTTATACTTGAGGTATGAAAAAGCGCGAACTAGTGCGATTGGCGTCGGCACTTTATACGGAAAATGAAATAACTGAGCTGATCAGCGCTATTGATTTCGCCACCGAAAAACACACGGGACAAAAACGCAAAAGCGGTGAACCGTATATCATGCACCCGCTCGCCGTCACCGCCATCCTTATCGATTGGGGAATGGATATCGACACAGTACTGGCAGGAGTTCTCCACGATACGGTCGAGGATACGGAGGCCAGTCTTCGCGACATTGAAGCGCTGTTTGGCCGAGACGTCGCATTTCTCGTCGATGGCGTAACCAAGGTCAGCAAAGCTCGTTCGGGTATGCGCGACCTGTCAAGCTACCTTCCTGCCACAAAAGACAACTTGACCAAGCTTCTGATCGCTGTCGGCCAGGATATACGCGTTATTATCATCAAACTAGCGGATCGTCTCCACAACATGCAGACGCTCGAGCATATGCCGCGCGATAAACAACTCAAGATCGCCCGCGAAACCCTGGAGGTCTTCGCGCCGCTCGCCGACCGCCTCAACATGGGGCGTGTTCGCGTACAGCTCGAAGAGCTAGCATTTTCCTACCTCGAACCGAAAGAGTTCAAACGTCTCCGTAAGCTCATGAAAGATCGTCTCGGTAAGAGCCACCGCAAGCTAGCGCGGGTTCGTCATGACGTAAACATTACACTCGACAAAGAGGGCGTTTTACACACGATGGATGGTCGGATAAAAAGTGTCTATAGCCTCTATAAAAAGATGAAAAAAGTCGAGTCGATCGACGACATATACGACCTCATCGCACTCCGTATAGTCGTCGATGACACAGAAGCCTGCTACAAACCCCTGGGCATAATTCACGCCATGCACCGGCCGATGGTCAACCGGATCAAAGACTATATTGCCCGTCCAAAGCCGAACGGCTACCAGAGCCTTCATACGACCATCATCACTGAAAACGAACAGATAGTGGAGTTCCAAATCAGGACCACCCAAATGCACGACTACGCCGAACGAGGACTTGCGGCTAGCTTTCACTACAACGAGCAAAAGCTCTCTGACGCGTACCGTCGCGGTCACATTGCCGCTATGCCCGCCGACCTCGCCTGGATTCAGCAGCTGCAAGAGGTTGCAGCTCAAATCAACGAGGGTAAAGAAGCCAACGTCGACCTCCTAAAGGTCGATCTATTTGGCGACCGGATTTTTGTCTACTCGCCTAACGGCGATATCTACGACATGCCGGCCGGCGCTTATCCGCTCGATTACGCCTACCGCATACACAGCGATGTTGCCAAAAATGCGGTCGGCTTCCGAGTCAACGGCAAGATGGTGCCGTTCGACACCCACCTTAGACACGGTGATACCGTTGAGGTGATAAAGAAACGTTCAGCCCACCCAAAGCCAGACTGGATTGATCTCGTTATGACCCGTCATGCTCGGGACAAGCTTCGCTCCCAGCTAAATAAAGAATCGTAAAACCGCGTCCTGAATAGGCGCGGTTTTACGATTTTATGCACGATCTAATTTATCGCTGCTGGTAGCGGTCGATACACTCCCCTATAATGCGTTTGGCCTCTTCGCTATCGCCCCATCCGAGCACCTTTGTCGAACCAGGCTTTTTGAGATCTTTGTAGTGGGTAAAGTGATGCTCAATCTTTTGACGCCAGCGATCGTGCAGATCGTCGAGCGTCATGATTGCACCATCAGTATTCCTATCGTCAGCCGGAACACACACGATTTTGTCATCAACCTCACCATCATCCTCAAACTTCAGTACGCCGACCACGTGCGCTTCGAGGAAAACACCGGTTGGAATCGGATCGTTCGTGAGTACAAGCGTATCCAGCTCATCTCCATCTTCGTCGAGTGTCTGAGGGATAAAACCGTAGTTGACCGGCTTCGCAAAAATACTTGGCTCGACGCGATCGAGCTGAAAGGCTGCGATATCACGGTTCCATTCGATTTTTAGGGTTGACCATTTCGGTATTTCGATAACGGTGTTGACGAGGCCCTTTTCGACAGAGCCTGGAGTCAGAACTTTATTAAAATCAGGCATATTTACTCCTTCGCCTTTGTGGTATTCTGGCCTCTAGTTTATCAGTTTTACGGTTCTCGGGATATAATGAGCTCTGCTATGCAGCCAACATTTAAACTAATATTGCCACGAGACTACCTCCAAGACGCGACAAACCAAATCCGAAAAGCAAAAAAACGCGTCTCGGTTATGACATTGATACTAATCGAAGATGACTCCACCGATGAACTGATCGACGCGCTATGCGACGCGGCGAAGCGCGGTGTTGAAGTCGACGTTGCGGTAGATGAGCTTCGAGCCGGCGTTGACCTCGCT
>CAMPIR010000013.1 GCA_946886435.1 uncultured Candidatus Saccharibacteria bacterium
GTGCGGCGACGAATGAGATCATAGAGTTTTTGGTCGTATTCATTGCCTGAGCCGCGCTCCAGGCTCATGTCGGTCGGACGAATCGCTTCGTGGGCTTCCTGGGCGCTCGAGTTTTTGGTCTTGAACGTACGAACATGCAAGTACTCATCACCGTAGGCACTCTTTATATAAGAGCTGGCGCCTGCGATGGCCTGTCCGCTCAAGTTGACTGAGTCGGTACGCATATAGGTGATCTTACCGTCTTGGTAGAGTTTCTGAGCGCTAGACATGGTTGCTTTGGAGCCAAAACCAAGTTTTGCGTTGGCGTCCTGCTGAAGCGTACTGGTCGTAAACGGCGCAGCTGGATTACGGGTACTCGGGCTGGTTGTGACGCCCGCGACGCTAAAGCTCGCGTCCCGGAGGCTCTCAAGGAAAGTGCGAGCTTCGTCTTCGGTATCGAACCGATGCGGCAACTCGGCCTTTACTTCGTCTGAGCCATGCAGAAAAACAGCGACAACCTTGAATTGATATGATCCCTCAAACTGCCGTATCTCACGCTCACGCTCGACGAGGAGTCTAACCGCAGGGCTCTGGACGCGACCGGCGCTTTTGCCTCCGGGAACTTTTTGCCATACGACTGGGCTTAGCTCAAAACCAACGATACGGTCCAGAATCTGCCGTGCCTGTTGAGCCTGGACAAGCTGCATATCAACTGTACGTGGTTGCTTGATAGCTTCGGTGATGGCGCTTTCGGTGATCTCATGAAAGACGATACGTTTTGTCGTCTGAGGGTCGAGGCCTAGCACCTCACAAAGGTGCCAAGCAATGGCCTCCCCTTCGCGGTCTTCATCAGTGGCGAGCCAGACTGTTTCAGCGGCTTTTACTGCCTTTTTGAGCTCGGTGATAACCTTTTTCTTTTCAGGATCCACCTCGTAGATAGTCTTAAAGCCGTTCTTGACGTCGATCGGCGGTGTGCCGTCTTTGGTCTTTTTCACGATCGAGCGGATATGGCCGATAGACGAAAGCACAGTAAAATCCTTACCGAGGTATTTCTCGATAGTTTTGGCTTTTGCCGGGGACTCTACGATGACGAGATTTTTATTCATACTCTATATATGCTTGTGCTTAAGACTAGGTAGTCAACTGCCCATACTACGGGAAACGTCAAAAAAAGCAAATAGAGTCGTCCGAATTTCGACCGTATCCACACCCTTGGAAAAATAAGTGTAACAATTTTCACATTTTTTATTGACAAGCGTTATACCAGAGAGCAGACTAGAGGTAGCTTCCGATACCAGCCGTAAAGGTATTGACAAAAACAATATAAAGTATATAATACGGAGATCATGGATACGATGACACCTAAAGTAGATATCATAGAGCAAGGTAACCCATACGAAGTCCCACGCGTACAGCATGGAGAAGCATTGCTTCACGATCTAGATGTGCCTGAAGTTGTTCGCTCATCCTACGAAAAAGCAGAAGCAGAGCATCACGCAGCTGCACTCGAAACACGTGGTGCGCGGATTGCTGTCGCTGACACTGTTGTCATAACTCTGTAGTTTTATAATCCCCACCGATTTGCCCCGAGGGGGTGTACAATACCCCTGAGCTCGAGCATCGTCATCGTTTGGGAATACAGCGCCGGATCGAGCCTGCTTTCTACTTGTAGCTCGTCGCCATCGCTGACACCACGTACGAGTAGATCGAGTATGGTCTGCTCTTCTTTTGTCTCCGCGAGAATAGTTAACTGCTTTGCGGACACCTTCGGTAGTAGTTGATCAACGAACTGCTCGATATTGACGATCGGCGCTGCACCTTGAGCGATGAGCGCATTGCAGCCAGCACTCATAGGGCTCGTGATCGGCCCGGGGACGGCATAGACATCCTTGCCCTGTTCAAGGGCATGCGACGCAGTATTCATGGTGCCGCTCCGTATGCTTGCCTCTGTTATGACGATAATGTCCGCTAAACCGCTAACAAGACGGTTCCTCTCGAGGAATCTGTACTGTAGCGGTGGTGTCCCTGGTTCGTATTCACTTATCAAGGCGCCATGTTGGTCTGCTATGTTCTTTGCAAGTGCCTGATGTGCACTGGGGTAAATCTGGTCTGGGCCGGACGGTAGCACGGCGACCGTTTTGCCCCCTACCCTAAGCGCACCTTGGTGCGCGATGCCATCAACGCCGTGAGCCAGGCCGCTGACGATAACTGCTCCGCGCTCAGCGAGACGCTCGGCGATCATGCTCGTGACCTGCTTGCCATAGGCCGTTGGCTTACGGGTACCAACTATTGCTACTCCAGTGGCGTACGTCGGGATAGTACCTATGACATACAGTTTACGAGGCGGCTGCGGTATGACGGTGAGTCGCTGAGGAAAGACTGGATCTGAAGCGCTTATGCTATTGATTTTCATGAGTATTGTGTTAAATAGTATTGACTTTATGTAAAAACCGTGCTAATATACTGCATGGTTGATCGCGTTAAGCGGTCAAACGCACCTTATACCCCCAATTCTAACGTAAGTTAGAGTGCGCGTGAATGTGCTTCGAAGTTTTCTACCCTCCACTTTGAGCAACTATAAACGTTCACGTGCATACTAACCCCTTTAACCCCCTGTTATTCTTTTGCGAGGTGACAGGGATCCCGATTTTTCAGGCGGTCTTCGCGTATTGCAAGTATGAAGAACTGGATTTATCCAGGCGCACGATGCGTACCTAAATACATCAGTAGCGCTTTGCAGCGAGTAGCCCGGGTGGGTTGAAGGGTCGAATGGTGCCAGGTGATGCCCACCCTTACCTGGTACCTTTCGATGAATTGGATATAAGAAAAATAACCCCGGCATATGTCAGGGTTATTTTTTATGTGAAATTTCAGTCTTATGCAATAACATTGACGAAATAGGAATGATTTTATTTGGTAAGGCTTTAGAGTATACTGGCCTGCAAGCCCGATGTTTTTGATAGGAGGCAGTACATGTTCTGGATGTTTTTCCCGGTCTATCGACCGCAGACGGAAACCGATCCGGTGGTTATCCGGTGGTGCATGGTGGCGCTGGCCTCGATGGTCAGCTACGCAGTGAGCGCGATGGCGCTTCTCATCATCGAGCCGAGTGACATGTTGAGCGCACAGCTCATCCGAGGATTTTTCACGATCCTGATGTACGCAAGCATTGCCTACGTTGTCTACGCGTACCTGCGCGTAGTGACACGGCGTCGATAGAGGAATCAGGAGGTAACGCATGCTCGACTGGCTCATGTACCGTCGCGACGGAGGTGAACGACGGATCGATCCGTACGTGATTGCCTCCGGGTCGCTGTTTTTCGGCAGCCTCCTCTGTTCAGTGCTCTGTCTGGGTGTTCTGACGCTGTTTGAGCCGAACGGGACGATGTTTGTCTCATCTCTCTGGGTCGTACTCATGCTGTTCGCTTGGGCTAACATCGGTCTGTCGCTCTACTGCTACTTGCTTTTCGCGTTCTACATGTTCGAATGGTTGATTGCGGAAAGGCTTGAGGGATGAGCGCCCCAAAAGAAGGACGGCCCATGGAGCGCGTATGCTCCGGGCCGTCCTTCCCCTACCCCCTAGATGTGTGTCGTGTGGGTGAAATTGCCGGAGATAAAGTCATTGATGATGTCGATGACTTTTTTTGATGCTGCGTGAAGCACGTCACTCTCGGTTTTGGTGAAGTTGCTGAGGACGAAATCCGCATCATCGATTTTATCGCGCAGCTCGTTATAGACACCGATCCGGATACGGGCAGTCTCATGTCCGAGATGTTGGTTTATCGACTTGATGCCGTTATTGCCAGCGTCAGAGCCGCCGATACGGGTTCGGATGGTTCCGAACGGTAGCGCGAGCTCGTCGTGAATGATCAGGATGTCTTCTGGTGCAATCTTGTAAAAATCAACAATCAACCGTCCTGCTTCGCCGACGTTGTTATAGTATGTCGTTGGTTTCGCGAGTATGACCTTTTCGCCGTCAATGTTGAGCTCAGCGATATGCGCTCGGAACTTATCTTTGTTCTGAAAATCTACATCATGTGCGCCTGTATACGTATCCAGCATCCAAAACCCGATATTATGTCGGGTTTTCGCGTAGCGCTCTTCTGGGTTACCGAGGCCGATGATGAGTTTCATGGCTAGTCCTCTTTGCTTTGCTTTTCAGCTTCCTTGCGGGCCTTGTAGGCCTTTGTAACAGGTTCTTTACCCTGCTTTACTCGTTCACGGTTGCTTTTGATCTGCTTTTCGTCACGGAAAGAGAACATGATCGGCGTGCCGCTAAAGTCGTGTGCGTCGCGGACGCTACGCTCGAGGTAACGCTTGTAGGACCAGTGGAGGAACTTGAGGTTGGCGCCAAAGATAACGAACCACGGTGGCCCAACGTCGGTTTGTACCATATAGCGCAGTTTTGGCATGGTGTTCTTGAGGCCGGCTGGCGGGTGCTTGCGTACGCAGGCCTGAAGGACACGGTTGAGCTCTGTTGTCTTGAGTTGAGAGTGACGGCGTTCGTCGATCTGAAGCGCAACATCGAAGAGCTTCGTGACGTTCTGGCCGGTCACTGAGCTGGTAAATACGAGCGGTGCCCACGGAACGAACGCAAAGTTCCGAGCAATCTGTGGTGCGAGCGCATCCCTCGTGTAGGCATCGCGGTCTTCGACACTGTCCCATTTACTGACGACGATAACGAGGCCTTTGCCGGCTTCTTTGATCAGCCCAGCGATCTTTTGGTCGAGCTGGGTATTGAGCTCGTTGACATCCATGAGAAGCAGGCAGATATCAGCTTCTTCAACCGCCTGGAGCGTCCGGAGGACGGAAAACTTTTCGATGCCAACCTCTTGTTTTCCGGAACGGCGGATACCGGCGGTGTCGAGCAGTTCGATATCGCGCTCATGATAGCGAACGGCGACGCGGTTCACGTCTCTGGTCGTACCGGCTATATTGGCGACAATCGCCTGTTGTTTACCGGCGAGCGTGTTAAATAGGTTGCTTTTGCCAACGTTTGGTCGTCCAACGAGAGCGATACGTAGGACTTCATCGGGCTCAGTCTCCGTGACGGCGGGAAGTTCTGCGGTAACAGTATCGAGTAGTCGCCTCGTGCCTTGGTTGTGCTCGGCGCTCGTACGGACGATAGTCTTGATGCCGAGTCGAAGGAACTCGTCGTTCTCGAGTGAGCCCTTGAGGTCGGTTTTATTGAGAACGAGAATAACTGGCTTTTTGCTCTTTAGCGCTGTTTTTGCGATACGACGATCCTCATCACTTGGATAAATCGTGCTGTCAACGACGACCATGATGACGTCTGCTAGCTCAACCGCTTCGGTGATCTGTTCCTGAATGCTGGCTTCGAACTCATCCTCAGCGGATTTCAGGCCGGCCGTGTCGACAAGCCAGAAGTGCTTGTTGTTGTCGGTTATGCGGCGAACAACATTGTCTCGGGTCGTGCCCGCTTCACGCGCAACAATCGCCTCTTGTGATCCATAGAGGCGATTAAACAGGCTACTCTTGCCTACGTTAGTCTGGCCAACGATTGCTACAGCGGGGAGCTTACTCATTACCTCTATTGTAACAGAGGTGCCCTATATTGACAATAGTAAAAATATTTGCTATAATAGTATGATTATGGGTCGCGAAGTTATACCTGGTGAAACCGTACCTCTCGAAGTGTTTCCGGTAGAGCTCAAGGAACGAGCCGGGCGAGTCGCTTTACGTGCGCTTGCGCTGAGCCTCCCCGTCCCGCGAGACGTCCAGGACATTTTGGATGCGACTGATGCGGAGCTCCGCGCAGTACAGCTGACCGAGAACAAGCAATCATTCGATGACCTGAATCGGCTGGAGCTGACACAGCAAGAACGGCTAGGCATTGCTTACGGGCTGGGTCTTGCCGGACGCAAGTCCGTTTAGACTGTATGGCCCAAAGTCTGTCCTGTGTAGTTTCGTTACAGTGTAGCCGAGTGCTGCAAATGTACGCCGTATCTGTCGATTTCGACCCTCACTCATCGTGACGCGCCATGTATTGCGGTCTTTATCGTTCATCCTTTCGAGTGTCAGCTTGCTCGAGCCGTCTTCGAGGGATATACCGTAGTCGTTGATCATCTGCTGATGGAGGGGCTCGAGATCCCGGTCTAGTTCGACTTCATAGAGTTTGCGTTTTTGAAACTTCGGATGAGTCATGCGGTGGGCAAAGTCGCCGTCGTCGGTCAATATAAGAACGCCCGAGCTGTCGCGGTCGAGTCGCCCGACCGGTTTGAGCTTGCGCTGTTCTGGCGGAAGGAGTTCATAAATAGTCGGATAATCGCCCTGTCGCTTGCGAGAGCAAACGTAGCCGACTGGCTTATGCAGCGCGAGGTAGGTGTACGCTTGCTGCTCGCCGATAGGCTTTCCGTCGAGCAATACAACTGCCCCAGCAGGCACCTGCGAACCCATGCCGGCTTTTTTGCCGTCGATAACGACTCGGCCGGCTGCAATGGCGTTGTCAGCCTCGCGACGACTGATGCCGGTAGCATGGGCTAAGTATTTGTTGGCACGAGTCGTACCGGTCTCATTCATAGAGATAAGTATACGCTATGCGTTCGGTGGCGTAGGCGGCGGTGGTGGAGGTGGCGGCACGGATCCGTCGTCTGGTAGCTCGAACGTCAACGATGGATCAGCCGTAATCTCACCGGGTGTAAAGTTTGCTATCTGTTCGTTGATGGCTTGCTTTTCCTGATCAGTGGTTTGTACCTCTGGACGGCTTTCTTCAGAAATGCCGGCTTCTTTTGCGAGTTCACGATCGAGCAGTTCGTTGATATCGACTGGCTTGCTGTTTGGGTTGTCTATCGGTTGTATGATGCGCGTCTTGATGGAGGCGGGTTTCGGCGTTTGCGGTAGAGGCGCCGGTTGAGGCATAGGCATCGGGGCCGGAGATGCTACAGGGGGCTGCGGAACCGGTGCGGGCGCTACAGGTGGCTGCGGTGTCGGTACAACAGGCTGTGGCTGAGATGGCGCCTCAGGACGAGGTGGGACGGTTTGTTGCGGAGCTGCAGCAGGTGCCGACACAGGTGCGGCGGCAGGAGCTGGGGCCGGTTGGGCATCTTCAAGTACCTCGTGGACAACCCGGACAACATCTTCGATACCTACCTGAGACTTAACGAGGTAGCGATCCGCGCCTAGTGTCTCGCCGCGCTGCCGTTGATCCTCGCTGCTCAGCGCGGTCATCATGATTACTTTGATGTTTTTGGTTTCTGTCGTTGAACGAAGGATATCGAGCATGTCAAAGCCACTGATTTTTGGCATCATAACGTCGCTGACTATCAGCTGTGGACGTTCCTTGATGGCCATCGCTAGGGCTTCTTCACCGTCACCGGCTGAGACGATATCGTAACCTTCGGCGAGTAGTCGAACACCATAAATCTCGCGGAGGCTTTTGTCGTCTTCGACAAGCATAATCTTTGTCATATTATCTCCATTGTAAAAACTTATCGGTAAAAAAGCTATACCTTTGTTTTAGGTTTGCTGATTTGGCTGTGGAACTTGGGGTTCAGCCGGGGGTGCCTGGGGCTCGGTCGGTGGCGCTGGCTGCTGTGCCTGTGGCTCCACTGGGGCTTGTGTTGGTCGGACGGCATTAAGCGCATCCTCTTTTGTGACTCGCGGTACATCCACGGTAAAGGTGCTTCCCTCACCGTAGGCGCTCTCGACATTGAGATGTCCATCCATCGCTTCGCAGAGGCGACGCGCCAGATAAAGCCCAAGACCGGTACCACCGATTTCGCGGGTATCGGAGTTATCGACGCGGTAGAACTTTTGAAACAGGTGCGACATGTCTTCTGCTGGGATGCCGAGACCAGTATCTTTGACGCTGACGAAGACGTGTTGATCGTCACCGGTGACGTCAACGGTTACGGAACCTTCTTTGGTGTATTTGATGGCGTTTGTGACGAGGTTGGTGATGACTTCGCGTAGATGGTCAAGGTCAACGTTTGCGTAGAAGAGCGGCGTTATTGTCTGGTTTGATACGCTTGCCGTTTGAGGTTTAAAGATGAGCGACAATCCTTTTTCATTGAACTGCGCCGAAAAGTCTTCGAGGACCGTTCGGATGAAAGCCGTCACATCCGTGATGGTGGGCTTGCTGTTTAGCCGACCATCCTCTGCCCTTGAGACGTCTAGGAGGTCCTGGAAGAGGCGGCCAAGGTGTTGGGCGGCCTCGTGTGCCTTTGCGAGGTAAGCCCTTGCCTTATCGTCGATGGTCGCCGTCTGCGGGTTGAGTGCTAGGCCGAGGTAGCCTTCAATCGCAGCGACTGGTGTGCGCATCTCGTGACTGGCTGTGCTGATGAATTCGGCTTGTTCACGTTCTTCGGCGTGCTGAGCGGTTGTGTCACGAAAGACGATGATTACACCGTTTCCGCCGGCTCCAAGTGGCGAAACCAATATGGACGCGAGCAACTGTTTACCCGAAACGGTCCGGATACCCAGGTCGTTGTTCATGACAGGTTCGTTCGTGCGAAGGCATTTTTGTACTGGGTCAATCTGATCATCAACGATTTCGTTCTTGCTGTTGATAATCTTGAGCACTGAACGGTAGTCGAGCGTTACCGCGTCTTCTCCGCCCCAGCCGATGATTCGCTGTGCGGCTGGATTGATGAGCTGGATGGTGCCTCGAGGGTCTATCGCGATTACACCGTCTGCGATAGCGTTGATGACGATGTCGGATTTGTTTGATTCCTTGTCGAGCTCGAGTGTCAGCGCAGACATTTTTGAAGGAGAGCTATCTTGACCCTGGAGTCGACGCGCCCAGATAAAGTAACCGACGATGACTGGCAGGGCGAAGTTCAACCCAAACGTTACCCAGGTTGCGACCGTTGCTTCATCTATATACCACAAGTAGGCGCCATAGGCTGTGATAGCTCCGATAACCGGTAGCGCTGAACGTAGTCCGATGAGCCCGGAAAACAGAGCGACCATCATCCAGAATGCCAGGTACGGCGAGCTGAGGTTGCCGGTACTCGCGATGACGAGGAGCATGGTTACGCTCAGCGACACGATGACGGCAAATGTCCCCCAGGTGTAGGTTTTTTTGCGCTGTAAGATGGCCATTGAGCCAGCAACCACCCCAGTGATAGCCAGCATGAGCGCGGTAGTTGTCGAAACATGCAAAGGCTCAAGAATCGAGCTATGCAGGAAAAATGTAGAGGCTATCCAGATGCCGCCGATGATCATGCACAGCAAGACGGCGATTTCACATATGAGTCGGTACCAAAATTTTACGAGTGTCACGGTTATATGCCTTTTATAATGCTTTTGTTTAGTATAGCGTACTACGAAACAATCTCACGCCGTTTCTGGCGTGAGATTACAACATTTTTTGAGAGATGGCTCAACGCGATATGGTGAGCAGGTTCCAGGTGTGGGTGCTCGGTTCGAGCTTGAGGCGAAAGAGCGACTCGCCATCACTTAGGTCGAATAGCCTCGTGATAACTCCACCTCGTTTGATGCAGTAGCGAAGACCCTCGTCGATAAAGCTGATCGTTCGTCCCTCGAACTCTATTCTTTTTGGAACCGGTTCGAAGTTTCTCGCAAAGCGAACTGCGGTTACTTCGACTGGCTGCTCTATTTTCGTCCTTGTCATAGCACGTCTCCCTGTAAGATAAAAAGATATAAAAAAGACTGACAGAATCGTTTGAACTATAAACGTGTCAGTGAACGATTGGTGGAGATTGGTACTACATGGATACGGCACGCTATTCGTTCAAGTAGCTGCTAAAACCGAGGTAGTAAGTGTGTAAGCGCGGGTGCGCCGTGCGTAAAGCTTGTCAGTGAAAATCCATCTATTTGGACGAAAGTACTCACATAGCTACGCCCTAGTATAGCCCGCTCCATGAGCTGTCGTAAGTCTTGTTTTGCTGTGCGATTGAGTGTGAAAATGAGGTTTTATGGTTAACCAGGCAGTCGGATGTAGACCGTTGTGCCCTTATTCTCTTCTGAGGTGAGCCAGAGCTCGCCGCCGTGCTGTTCGATGGCGTCCCGTGACATATAGAGCCCCATTCCGGTTCCGTTGGTCTCAGTGCTGACGGCGTTGCTTGCACGGTAAAATCCAGCAAAGACCTTTTCCTGCTCGCCCTTTGGGATGCCAATCCCACGGTCGGTGATGCTGATAACGTGGTGACCGCCAACTCTTTCGTAGGAGACGGTGACGGCTGTGTCGGGGTGGGCGTATTTGATGGCGTTGCTGATGAGGTTGTTAAATACTCGCTTTAACCGTTGGGCATCACAGTTGATGACTAGCGCCTTTGGCCATTTGCGGGCGTACTCGAGCGTGACGTCTCGCTGAGCAGCCGGGAGCTTTTGGGTGGCAAATATACCGTCAAGGATGTGGACGATGTCGGTCGAGGTGATAAGCAGCTGTTCTGACCGGCCTGCCTGCCAGTTGGCTACCTGTAGGATGTCCTCGATACTTTCCTGGAGCCGGATCGTGCTATCGTACATACTCTGGACGGTTTCATGGTTCTGTTTCGGGAGTTTTGCCCCGAGAAGTGTCTCCTCACTCCAGCGGATACCAGTAAGCGGTGTCCGTAGTTCATGTGACGCGATCGAGACCAACTCGCTTCGCATTCGCACGGCTTCTTGGCGGCGGCGGTGGATTGAGTCAGTCATCACAAACACAGCCATGATCAGCAAAGCGCCAAATACCGGCAGCAATGCGGCCAAAGCTATGTTCTGATAATAGATGGCTGCTGGTGTATCTATGCCAAGCATCGCGACTGTTTCGTTCTGAATAGTACGGATTGGCGCCGTGGCCGACAGCCAGGTGCCATTTTGATCATTTCGTGGCCCTTCGATAAGGGTCGTGCCTGTAAAGTATGCTGACTTCAGCGCTTCTGATGCCCGGGCAGAGGTCGAGGATTGTTCATCCTTCGAGCTCAGAAGATAGTAGACGTCGTTTGTATTAGTGACGGCTATGAGATAAATGCTGTGCACGTCGTTGTTTACTGAACTTGCCTGTTCAAGGCGTTGTTTGAGCGATCGAACCTCAGGCTGGTCTTTTGGTGCCGCTGATTTGACGGACTCTATCTGCTTTGAACTGATAAGTGCCGCCATACTCTCGACTCGCTGCGTGAGCGATGAGATATACGCATTGTGGACGATAAAGACAGACAAAATCCCTACGACCAGGCCAACGAGAAACACCAGCAATACTTTGACGCGGGTCGACACGAGCAGGCCGCCCTGTTCGTGTCGGGGTTGTTTAGTGATGACTGGTTTTTTTGTGTTTTTCAGAGGCATAGTTGCGAGTTATATCGTGACGTATTTTCTAGCAAGCTCAAGAATCTGTTCGAGCGACGTGTCAGCCTTTAGGACATAGTCGTGGACGCCGCTCGCTAGCGCCTCATAGACCACTGACGTGTCGTAGCCGTTGGTGTCAAAAACGACCTCGGCTTTTGCGCCCCATTCGTCTTCACGGAGTTTTTTGAGTACTTCGAGACCGTCCATGCCAGGCATTTGATAATCGAGAAATAGTAGCTTTGGCTTGTGCTCGAGAGCCAGTTTTAGGCCTTCTTCGCCGTTTGGTGCATCCATGACGGCGTAGCCTGCTCCAGTCAGGTGTTTAACAATCGCCTCGCGCAAGGAGTCGTCGTCATCGATCACGAGGATGTGTAGCGTGTCACTCATACTATATAAACCTTTACTTCTTATAGTACCGTTAGCCGGGGGGTGTTGGCAATCGGAAAAGCGTGAGCATTCACTCGCTGCTTAGCGCTATAAAAATGTCTAGGCACCAGTTATACTGATAGAACAATGAATTTTCTAGAAAATAGATACGTACAGTTGGTTGCATTGACACTAGGTCTTGGCCTGCTGTTTTGGGCGGTATTTTGGCTGGTGCTCGGCGCACTCGGTCTCAATGACTTTCCCGTAGGTCTGCAGTTGCTTGTCGCCTTTCTCGGCGCGGGGCTGATCGTGACAAAGTTCTTCTCAAACCGCATTTTTTGACCCGCTACGCCTGTTGTGAGATATGTTACTTACATACACCACCCCTGGTGGTATAGTCTACTCTCGTAAGTCATAGACGAGGAGGTCATAGTGCTAGCCATACGAAAACGATTGCCTATTCCAAAGATGGTAGCATCAGGAATGCTCGTCTTTACTGTTGGACTTACCGCTTCTGCGGCGTATCTCAGCACTACTATCGAACGAATGCCGTATAGCTTTAATACCCAACAGCAAACCCCGGAGAATACTGCAGAAGATACAGCTGCTCCGGGCGTCACAAAAGGCACTTCTGATAAGAATAAACAGACCAGCGCATCCACTATTCCTGTTGGAGCGGCAGAGTCGGCACCTCTAACGTCAGATTGGGAGCCATACGTTGCGCCGGTTTCTTCGACTCAACCAAGCGGAGCCTCCGTGCTACCTTCGGGTGAATCCGGTACAGCCGGAGTCGTTCCCGCGCCCGTTCAGACGGTTACTGAACCGGTCCAGTCAGCACCTGAGCAAAGTACACCTTCCGAACCTCTCCTGCAGCCAGTGACGAACGTGGTTGACGGTATCGTCCGGGTCGTCGGTCCGTAGCTATATACCGTATACCTATAATTAAAAAAGGCCCACGCGCGGGCGGTGGCATTACCGGGGTTGCCGGTAACGTCACCGCCTCGCGGCGGACCTGGTGTCAGAGCGTCGGTCGTCGGGTCATCGACGAGATTGCTCTGGTGCTGCCCGAGCCACGAGGCTTGGGCTGAGCTGTGGACTCCTGCTCCTCACGGACGGCGGCGACGCCATCGGCGAGGTTGGGGTAGCTCTTCTCGATGTCATCGAGCGAGCTTCCATCGCTCATCGCTGATCGCACGGCTGCGACCTGCATCGCTTCACTCATCTTTCTGCTGCGCGGCATCTCGCATCACTCCCTTTTCGTGATTTCTGCCAGCAATGCTGGCATGACCATGTGTGGATAGTTCTTGAGTATTCGCAGGTTGCCCTCGACTATTCGCCGAAGACGCTTGTCGTTGGAGCTCATCACCTCTTTCAGGGTATCATGGATGATCCACTGTGACGTGTCGTAGCGCAGCAGATCTGCCTTCGGTTCGTTCGTCATGGTGCCGATGTGGTTGAGCGTCATCACCGCAAGATGAAGCGCCGGGTGAGCAATCTCGATCCGACGGTGGTCGGAGCGTCGTTGCTGGCTGGACGAAAAGATAACGTCCAGTCCCGTCTGGCAGATGTGCTTGACGAGTCGTACCAGTGCGGCATTCCGGGCTCGTTTGGTGCGATCTGCACGTTGGAGCTGACTTGGCAATGAGCGCTTCACCGCGGTCGGCATGTTCGCGCCCGGCTTCCAGGACTTCTGTTGCGTCCAAGTAAGCAAACTCTCGAGAATGATGTGGTAGAAAACGCTATCCGCCGCATCTTCTGTGACTTTCGAATCGGTTCGCTCCACATTCGCGCAGTAAAACGGCGCAAAAACCTCTTCTGCGGCATCACTCAGCCCAAAACCGGCCGCAGCCTCGTCGCGTCGAGCAACGAACGTCAGCGCTCGCTCCAGAGCGTCGACGCTGCGGAGACAGGCGGCTCGTCGTGCAACTCCTCCATACACCATCCAGCGACGACGTGGTTGTGCCATGCTGGCGGAGTAGATATCGAACCGCGGCTTACTCAGGCCTGGGAGCGGATACTTACGCCCCATGTACGGATCGACTACCACCCACTCTTGATCGACTTTGATCAGTAGCGCATGATGGGCCTGAATCTCCACGAATCTCACCAAGACGCTCAACGCGCTTTCGTGCAGCGTTTCGAGCTTTCGTATGGTCCGTCCGATTCCCGGTACCTCTCGATGTGGCTCGAGCTCTGCGATCATCTTCCTGGTCAGTTGCTCGAGCAGCTCTTCGTTGTACTGGTCAAACTGGGTAATAGCGTCCACCATGAGGTGCTCGGCGCCGGTTGCTCGGGCAAAGCCGATCAGCATCTGCGTCAGACCGAGACAGTTCGGCTGCACGTTGCCGCGCGACCAACTACCATACTCGGCTGGCGAGACACGCGAAACATCATTGTCCTGGTCTACCTTGTCCCGGTGGATGCGGCACCACTCGTGAGTGGTGAGTCGCGACATCAACATGTTGAGCGTGAAGTGCTTCTCGAGATAGTCCATCTCCGACCAGCGCTCGGCTCGCCTCCTGATCTTGTACGGAAGGTTTGTGAACGCACGGTCGGCGAGGCGCTCACCGAGATAAATCATCTCGGCGGTTTCTTGTTGGGTCGTGTTCGGGATGCGCGGCGCCGAGGCGAGTAGCTCGCGATAGCGCGGGGTTCGAAGAGCGTGAACTCTCGAAGCCCCACAGCCACGCGTAAACGCGAGTTCAAGCAGGCTTTCGAGAGCCATAAGGAATCCTCCTAGTTGTGTAGGTACGCCACTCTTAATGTTATTTATACTATATTTTTAGATTATTATCAATATCCGACCACTGTTCGTGGTAAACAAAACCCTCGCCGGTGAGAGCGAGGGTTTTTACCGATTTAGCGGTTGTTGCGGCGCTTTTCGATCTTGAGTTTCTTCTTGAGAGCTCGTTTTCGAGACGCACCATGCCAGTTTTTATGCTTGGCCATGGGGTTCCAATCTGTTATTTGCTCGTACTAGTGTACCACGGATGACTATTTCTCGACGCGACGGAATGGTTTTACCTGGCGAGCCTTTAAAAACGCACGCATACGCTCTGCGAGGATCCGGTCGAGTTTGACGGGCTGGCTCTGAGCGCGCGGCGTTTCGAGATACTGTAGCCATGGGTAACTGTTAAGAGATTCATTCATACGGTTTGCTCCCTGTTCATTGAAGTTTGAAAAAGCAACTAAACGTAGGCGATTAGCTGCAACGGGATTTGGGTATGAAGCTTGCCGATAGACTGTACCCACCGTCATGGGAGAGATCGTGACGCCAAACTGGTTGTATGAATATGAGGCGCACAGGGACCGGAGTTTGATTGCCTAGTGTTTATGATTATAGCACCTCTTAATCACCTGTTTGGGGCGCTACGAGTTAGTTGAGAGGTGAAAAATAACTTTCAGTGGCCTTTCGGTTAAGTGATATACCGTCTTAGTATTTCGTAGTAAGTAAGCATTCCACGTTTTTGTAATTCAATTAATAATATGTGCTTCGGGGGCTGATTACTTCTGTAGGGTCGGCTGGATCGACCGGTATACATGCCGCCTCCAGGGCCGGTGTAAAGCCCACCTCCGGGACCGGTATACATGCCGCCTCCAGGGCCGGTGTAAAGCCCACCTCCGGGACCGGT
>CAMPIR010000014.1 GCA_946886435.1 uncultured Candidatus Saccharibacteria bacterium
CTTCCAAGCGTCTGCCGCTTCGGTGTCCTTCGGGATATCGTACTCGGGCGCACCTATAAAACAGGTGATGTAGAGCTTGCTCGGATCGAGACCTACGACACTAGTCAGAAAATCAAACATCCACTCTATCTGTTGCTCTTTGAAATAGTCACCCATGCTCCAGTTACCCAGCATTTCAAAAAAAGTCGTGTGCCGGTTGTCTCCGATGTCTTCGATATCCTGTGCACGCAGACACGTCTGGGAGTCGACGATTCGGTTACCCTCGGGGTGTAGCTCACCGAGCAGGTACGGGATCATCGGCTGCATACCGGAGCCCGTAAAGAGCGTCGTCGGGTCGTCTCCCAACACTAATGGCGCGCGCTGAACCACGGCATGACCGCGTTCTTCAAAATATCTTAGGTAAGCGTTTCGGATTTCTTGGGCATTCATATCTGTTACATTATAGCGTAAAAGTAAAACCGATAGGCTCTAAGCGCTGGCCGAAATAAAACCGCCGCCGAGGCACTCATCGCCTCGGTACAAAACCGCAGACTGACCGGCAGCGACTGAGCGCTCTGGTTTACGCAACGTTAAACCATCCGCATCATAGACTGCAGGCAATAATTCGCCACGATGACGTAGGCGGACACTCAGCGCTTCCCCCACGCTAGGGGCAGCGCCTATCCAGTGCAAGCTGTTCAACTCGAGTTTTTCGCGCCACATAGTTTCGTCGTTGAGATTGGTGCTAACGTAAACGATATTTTTATCCATATCTTTGCCCACGACATAGTACGGCAATCCACCACCGACATTGAGACCATGGCGCTGCCCGAGCGTATAGTAGATCGCGCCTTCGTGTTCACCGACAATCTGACCGGTTCCTTTTTCAATGATTTCTCCTGGCTCCGTCGTCACGTACTGACTCAAGAAGTCCTTTATCCCGATCGAGCCAACAAAACAGATGCCCTGTGAGTCCCTCTTGCCCGCCGTAACAAGACCACGTTCCTCGGCCATTTTCCGTACTTCGGGCTTTGTGTATCCGCCGAGCGGGAACAGTGTTTTCTCAAGCGCTTCTTTGGTGACGCGGTACAGGAAATACGTTTGGTCTTTGTTGTTGTCAGCTGCACGCAGCAGCCTGCCGCTTTCAGTGCGCGCATAGTGACCAGTTGCGATCATCTCTGCGCCGTCTTCCAGAGCGGCTTCGAGAAACAGCTTGAACTTTACCTCTTGGTTGCACATGATATCTGGATTTGGCGTTCGGCCAGCCTGGTACTCGGCGATCATATAGTCGACAACTTTTTGCTTGTACTGCTTTTCGAAATCATAGACTTTGAATGGAATACCTAACTGAACAGCAACTCGTTTGGCATCTGCCAGATCGTCTGCCCATGGGCAACGCATGCCAGGCAAGTCTTCGGTCCAGTTTTTCATATAAACACCGGTCACGTCGTGGCCTTGTTCTTTCAGTAGTGCCGCCGTCAGGGAACTATCAACTCCGCCGCTCATACCTACATGTATACGGCTCATAGCTGACTGGCTCCCTGTGCGCTATAAAATGCAAGGATCTTCACCAACTCACCCCCTGCTAACCACCAGCCTCGCGGCGTTGTCCACCACCAGAAACCAACCCAGTGTTTGTCTGTGGCGACCGGATGATTGACGATGGTGACTGCCGGGCCGAGGGTAGCGCTGAACTCGAGTGAGGCACGTCGCTGGTGATAGGCAGAAGTAACGAGGATAATCTTGTTGAGTGAACGATCGGCGATAAACCGACTGGTGTTCAAAGCATTTTCGGCCGTGTTACGAGAGAAGCCTTCGATGATAATGTTTGCCTCAGGTACTCCTGCGTTGATAGCCCGGCGTGCCATGGCCTCGGCATTCGATGGTCCATTCTCGTCAGCGGCAGCGCCTGAGAAGATGAGGAGTGGTGCCCAGTTGTCTTTAAAAAGCCTGATCGCCTCGTCGGCACGCGCAGAAGTATCTCCACCGCTGACCGCAACGACTGCATCAACCCGGGCACATTTTCCGAGCGGCTCTGGCTCTCGGCACTGCTTGAGATCATCTGGGCTGAGATATACAGAGATGGAGGTAATGATTACGACAACGACGAGTGTAAGTGATAGTAAGAGGAACCTCATAGCGCCGACTCCGTACGGATTGCTGCTACGATCAGAGGGATGACCCGATCGATGTCTTCGAGGGCAATCTGGTGACCTAGGCTGATACGCAAACTGCCGTCAGCATACGCTTCGTCCATACCAACCGCCTCGAGAACACTCGAACGAGTACCCTTGTTGGCGGCACAGGCGGCACCAGTCGCAATCATCACACCTTTGGCGTCGAGGTTAAAGATAACTCTCTCCGCATCCAAACCTGGCATACTGACGTGCAAATACCCGGGAAGGCGTTTTTTCTCCGAACCGTTGATTACCAGCGCTGGAAGCTCGGCCGCAAGAGCGCGCTGCAGCGTATCCCGCATCTTACGGAGACGTACACCTTCGGTATGTCTTTTTTTCTGCACACTTGCGAGCGCGAACGCAAAACCTACCGCTCCAGCAACATTTTCTGTCCCCGAGCGTAAGCCACGTTCTTGCCCACCGCCAAGCAGAAATGGTTTTAGACGTACATGGCTCGCAGCCCATAGGAGACCGACTTGTTTCGGGCCGTAGCATTTGGCGGCATTGAGCGTGAGCAGGTCGACACCGAGCCGCGCGACATGTAGATCGATCGCTCCCGCTGCCTGCGAAGCATCAGAATGGAAATATAACGGCTGCGAGACACCGCGACTACGGCGGTCGGCACGAACCATCGTTACCACCTCTGCGATCTTCGGCAGTAACTGAATCGTCCCAAGCTCGCTATCTGCTGCGGTTACGCTCACCAGCTTTGTTTGGTCTGTTATAGCCGCTTTTACTGCCTCAGGAGTAATAATGCCCTTTGCGGTTGCGGCCGCTTCGCTGCAATCAAAAGCGTGGGCGACACTACGGACGGCAGGGTGCTCAGTTGCGCCGATAACCACATGGTCACCAGGCTCGAGCAAGCCACGAAAAGCAATGTTAATCGACTCGGTTGCACCGGCGGTCAAAACGACCTCATCTCGTTTCCCGCCGATCGTCATCGCTAAGCTATGGCGAGCGTCTTCGAGTGCAGCTCGAACTTCGCGCGCCTTCATGTACGCCGCGGATGGGTTATAGAACTCCTCGCTAAAATACGGACGCATAGCATCAAATACCCGCTCATCGAGCGGGGTAGCAGCGGCATAATCGAGATAAATCGGTGTGCTCATCGTCCTTACATTGTAACAGGCGAAGCGTCTTCAAGTGACCTACCTGTCACTGGATCGCGACGATAGATTCCACGAGCCACCGCCTCGTAGTACAGCCTGATGGCGACCGCGAGGTTCTGTAGCTCTTCGCCTTCGATAAACTTATAAACTTTTCCATCCTGAGCTTTGAGTATGCCGTTTGCATGAACCTCGTACCTTGTACTGCTGACCTGTCGCTGACCTTGTTGGTCTACCCATTCCTCATGCCATACCCACGTATGCTCATCGAGACAAAAAAATTCTCGGCGATGTCCAGCTGGAATCGGGCCAAACAGCGTGCCGCCAATTTCAGCCTCAAGCTCGATTAACTCACGCTCTGTTAGCTTTTTGAGAGAACGCTTAGAGTCAGCAGGCGCTCCGATAAGGAGCGTGAGAGTTTTTTTCAATAAGTCACTCATAAAAAGTGAGTCCTAGGCTGCTCGCCTCATGGCTGGAATAGCCCTGGTGTGGTTGGCTATCAACTGCACGGTGCTCTGTACTGACCTGAGCTCAGGCGATTCTGCGATTTGCTGTGCGCGTGATTTAGGCGCTATGGCTTCGATCGGCCTCTCGATCGAACTTGCGTCAACACTCTCCCAGACCGTCGGATCGGGCGTATCTTCAACACCTAAGTTGATTGCGGCCTCGGAGCTGAGCCTATTTGCGGATATATCAATACCACGAGCGAATTCACTGCTCGAGTATTGTTCCTGTGATGTTAGTTGCACTGCTGATTCCTGGTTGAAACCAGGAGCAATCGGTAGTTCTGGCATCGGCTAATAACCTTCCAACCCTCATGTTGATAGTTTTTTAGCGGTTAGTTGTTGGTTTTAAAAAAGAGTTGTGTCGCATTCCGCTCAGTTGCGCGCGAGAGCTCCTCGAGATTGATAGCCTGGAGATTCGCTATATGGTGCGCAATGTGCGTTACAAATGCTGGCTCGTTTACCTTACCACGATAGGGGATGGGCGTCAAGAAAGGCGCGTCTGTTTCGAGCAGCAGATTTGTAAGCGGAATTGACGCGAACATGGCTCGTTGATCATCGCTTTTGGTAAAGGTTGAAATGCCGTTGACGCCGATATATAGATTTCGACTCAGAGCCTTATCTAGATTGTCGACAGTGTCTGTAAAACTATGGAGTACGCCCAACATCCCTGTAAAGTTATCAAATATTGGCCAAAAGTCATCAAACGCCTCGCGTACATGAAAAATAACCGGCAACTCGGACTCACGGGCAAGCTGGAGCTGCGCTTCGAGCATCTTGATCTGAGTCTCTCGGGGCGAGTTATCGTAGAAGTAGTCCAATCCACACTCACCTATCGCTACAATTTTCCCTATGTGGGTGTTTTTGTCTATTTGTAATAATTGGTTGAGGATATGAACAGCATCAGCGCCATGGGTTGCGTCGTGCGGGTGCAGGCCGACAGAAGCCCAAACATTTTCGTGTTTCCCAGCAAACTCAGCCGCCTCTCGGCTCGTTTGTTCATCGGTACCGACACAGAGGAGACGTGTTACTCCTTGCCGGACAGCTCTCAGGCATACTGCATCAGCCTCCGGATAACTCGCCTCGTGGATATGGCAATGCGTATCCGTAAATGTCATCGTCTAGTCCACTTTGGGCGCACGAGGATCGGGCGTGTGCTGGTAAATCTTTGGAAAGAGAACCCCTTCGTTCTTGTGAACGATTCCGCCCTTAAATAGCGACTTTATGGAGTCGGCTGTCGTTGGCAGGAACGGTATAAGGAGATCAGCGATCTGGTTCAGGCTGCCAACCGCATGAGAGAGTATCTCACTCAGATGAGCTTCGGCTTCATTATCCTTCTCGCGCTCTTTCGCTACGGCCCAAGGCTTGACGTCTTCGAGGTACTGGTTGAGCGAACGAACCGTGATCCAAGCCTCATCCATCGCTTTGTTGAACTCAAGGTTGTCCATCGCATCATAGTAGAGCTGGCTGTCGTGCTCAGCTTGTGGGGAATCTCCAACGACCCCAGACTGGTAGCGAGTTATCATGCTTGCGATACGCGACACCAGGTTGCCGAGCTCGTTTGCTAGTTCGTTGTTATAGGCATTTTCGAACTTTTCCCAGGTAAAGTCACCGTCATCGAGTGTCGGGATGTGCCGTGAAAAATAGTAACGGAAAGCGTCAACACCGTAGCTCTCGATGATATCCATCGGATCTACGCCGTTACCGACTGTCTTGCTTATTTTGGCGCCGTTGATATTTATGAAGCCGTGAACGAGGAGCTTTTTCGGCAACGGCAGCTCAAGTGCGAGCAACATTGCTGGCCAGATAGCGGCATGGAAACGAAGGATATCTTTGCCAATAACCTGGATATCGGCAGGCCAGTAGTCTTTCCAGCCTTCCTTGTCAGGGTAGCCGAGTACGGTCAAGTAGTTGCTAAGTGCATCGATCCAGACATACATAACCTGAGAGTCATCACCGGGAACCGGTACGCCCCAGCTCAAACTCTTACGAGGACGAGAGATACTGACATCACGTAGACCGCTATCGAGCAGTGCGAGGAACTCCTTTTTCTTGGACGCAGGAACGATCTCGAACTCGCCGCTGTCAATCGCTTCACGGATGCGCGGCGCAAACTCGGAGAGTTTAAAATAATAATTCTCCTCTGATACTCGCTCGTAGGGCGTTTGATGGTCAGGGCAAACACCGTTCGTTTCGGTTGCCTCTTTGTCTGTAAAGAACGCTTCGTGGCCGACACAGTACCAACCCTCATAAGAGTTCTTGTAGATGTATGGCTCGAGTTTCTGCCAAATGAACTGGACGGCGGCCTTATGGTGCAGCTCAGTCGTACGGATAAAATCAGTATACTCAGCGCCAACCGCTTCCATAACGGTCTTGAAGTTACCGTGCATACTATCGACATACTCTTGGGGATTTACGCCAAGCTCTTTTGCCTTTGCGGCAATCTTATTTCCGTGCTCATCAGTACCGACCTGAAAACGGACCTTATTGCCTTGCTGCTTTTGGTACCTGGTCCAGATATCTGCAAGCAAGTAGTCAAGCGCATTGCCGATGTGCGGCTTGGCGTTGACATAGGGAATAGCGGTCGTGATATAGAGTTTTTTGGTCATAATCAGTCTCTAGTGTAACAGATGTGAGGCTATCGCCACTAGGCAACCGATTCGAAAACACTACTCAGTCTGATCCAGTCCTCTATCGATAGCTCCTGGGCGCGCGCTTCCGGTGAAAGCTCGGCACGACCCAGCAGGGTATCGATAGTGGTCTTGTCGATACCGAGTCCTCCCGATAGCGAGCTGCGAAGTTTTTTGCGCCGTTCAGAGAACCCGGCCTTTACGACGCGAAAGAACGCTTTTTGTGCTGATTTTGCGACTAGCGGCTCTGGTCGACGATCCATGATGACGACCTGACTATCGACTTTCGGCGGTGGCGTGAACCATTCTGCACCGATGATTGGTCCAAGCGATATTTCATAGTAAATCTGAGCCGAAACCGCCAAAATACTCATATCACCGGGTTCCGCCGCTAACCGTTCGGCAACTTCTTTTTGCACCAGCATTACCGTCTGCTGAGGTGGGTTGATGCAATTTGCGAGCACGTGTACGATTTTGCTCGTTATGTAGTAGGGGACATTGGCGACGACCGTATAGTTTTCGGGTAACTTTCTAAAATCAAATGACAATATGTCTTCGCTATACACCGTCAGATGTTTACCGGGAAATTGTCCCGGAAGTTTACGAGCGAGCTCTCTATCGAACTCGACTGCGACCACCTGCCCCGCCCTATCGAGTAGAACACTCGTCAGCGTGCCGAGACCCGGACCGATCTCGAGAACCGTCGAGTCCGCCTTCAGATCAGCGCAATCAGCGATTGCCTCGAGAATGAGACGATCCTTAAGCCAATGTTGTCCAAGTGATTTGTCGTTGTTCATTAGTTGGGTGGAAACTGCGAGAGGCCGAGCTTGTTATAACAGCCAGGGTTTTGGGAAGCCAAGCCGCCTGATGAGAGTTTCGTGTTAGCGATGATCATCATATCCTGATCTGCTGGGCTAGCAAGGTCAGGTCGGACACCTACAAGGTCAGCACGGCCAACCTTTGGTGCAATCCGGTCCCAGGTTCCGATCATAAACTGATAGGCACCATAGAAACCGTTACCAGAGTTTCGATCATATGCCCCACCAGACTCACAGGAGCGGAGCGCCGAGAGCCATTCGTTAAGCGATGCACTGTGGTTGCTTTTTACGCCGATGACCTCGATCTGCTTTACCGGTTCAAGCGTGGTCACGCTCTGGATCACCTTTCGGCTAACTTCTACGCCATTTTGCATAACGATTTCGTAGGTTACCTGTTTTTTGCCTGGTTTACCTGGGGTACGGACCTCTTTGAAATCACGAGGACGATCCTGATCCTGAACTTGCTCGACCGACATAGGAATCTCTTCCTCTTGAGTCATCGTTTGGACGCCATTGCGCCAGACCTGAACGGTCATTCCTGCCACGAGCGGTGTCGAGAGCGGCACGGATGCTTGGTCATCTTTGCCGAGCTTGACGTCCTTTTCTTTCAGCATTTCACCAACCGTCGCCGCCTGAGCCCTGGCATCGAGTCGCTTACCGTAGAGTACGAACGTAAACGGTGTCGCCCGATCGATCGTTAGCTTGAGGCCGGCACCACCCTCAGCGACGACATCATCGACACGCGAGATTTCCGTATCGTCTTCAGGATACAACGTTATATCGGCGGCTTTTGCGATCTTTACTGGGCTCTGAGCTGCCGTAATCGTCTTTACTCTGGTCTGGCCATCTTCGACGACGACTGGACGCGCTCGATATACGTTGACGTTATAATTTTCGGCAACGAGCTTTTCGTCAAGCGCTGGCTCAACCAAGTCGTCAGCCTCAACGGATATGCCGGCCTGATCTAGAGCTGATTTGACCGTATCGGCTCTGGTTATCACGGTATGCTCCGTACCGCGATCATAGATCGTCACCATATGCTGAGCATTGTCAGCAGAGCCATCATCAGCCCATACCCGTCCCATCGAACCGACGGCAACGAGCGCAAGAGTGATGGCTAAGATAATCCGCAGCCTGAGTGAGGCGTGCTTTAAACGGGCGCTATGCATCAAATACTACTTCTTGATTTTCCCATATAAATGATACGTATAAGTATAGCAAACCGTGGGGAGCGCGCAAGCGAGCCCTCTACTTATGACTCTATCTTTACCAGGGGTGCAAATGCGCTGTTAAGCTTTTTAATACCGCGTCCGTCGAAGGCGATCGATACGGTCGTGCCGTCGATCACTGCGATAGTTCCGGTTCCAAAGAGCTGATGCCGCACTCGGTCGCCCACTGTCAAGCCACCGTCATCATCGTAAACAATCTCTGGCTCATCGAAGGGCGTTGCTCCAAAGCCGCTCGTCGCACCAGGTATGATCGGGGCAACTTCGCTCGCCCTTATATCGCTCAGAAAACGCGAGGGTGGGTTATATTGACGCGAGCCAAAGATAAGACGAGAGCTAGCTGCACTCAGGTATAACTCTTGCCGTGCCCGAGTCATGCCAACATAACAGAGCCGGCGCTCCTCTTCCATTTCGCTCACTTCGTAAAGTGCCCTAGAGTGCGGAAAGATGCTCTCCTCCATCCCTATCATAAAAACGACGGGGAACTCCAAACCCTTAGCTGCATGCAGCGTCATGAGCGTCACCGCTTCTTCATCAGCCTTAACACTGTCCAGATCCGATATCAGCGCGACGTCCTCGAGGTAGGTCGAGAGTTCGATATCACCCCGCTCTCTCGCGTCAGAAACCAGCTCACGAACGTTCTCCTGGCGATCCTCGGCCTGTGCCGTACCGTCATCGAGAAAATCAAGGTACCTGATCCGTTTGATAACGAGTTCGATAAACTCCGGTAATGCGGTCGTTTCCTGGATCTCGCTGAGCCTTGTTAACGCCTCCCCGAGGCTAACAAAGGCTTTGCGCGCTTTTGGGGTTACACTCGCGCACAGGTCGGCGTTTCGTAAGCATTCGACGATCGACAGCGGCTGAGCATCATGCCAGTCGAGAAACTTTGCAACACTTGTTGCACCGAGACCACGTGTCGGCGTATTGACGATGCGCATGAAACTTGCTCGATCTGCTGGTTGATAGACGAGACGTAGGTAGGCGAGAATATCTTTAATCTCTTTGCGGTCATAGAAGCGTGTGCCGCCCACCAGCCTGTACGGCACTCCATAGCGAATCATCGCCTCCTCAACGGCGCGGCTCTGGGCGTTCGTACGGTACAAAACCGCAAAATCGTTGTAGCTACGCAGACGCATATCTGCGAATGTTTTGATGCGTGTCATTACGCTCTCAGCCTCATGCACTTCCGAACTGACATGCATGACCTGCACCGGTAGACCGCCCTTCTGGTCAGTCCACAGTTTTTTGTCGGAACGCTGCTGGTTCTTTGTGATAACGTTATTCGCAGCTTCAAGTATCGCTTCGGTTGAACGATAGTTTTGCTCTAGTTTGACGATAGTCGCACCCGGAAAATCACGCTCAAAGTTCAGGATGTTTGTAAAATCTGCCCCGCGCCAGCTATAGATACTCTGCCAGTCATCACCGACGACGCAGACATTTTGCTCCTCGCCAACGAGCAGCTTTATCAGTCGGTACTGCACGGCGTTCGTGTCCTGGTATTCATCAATCATGATATGGCTAAAGTTCTGCTGCCATTTTCGACGAAGTTCCGGAACGGTAGAGAACAAACGCACCGTTTCTGAGAGCAGGTCATCGAAATCAAGTGCCGCCGCTTCACGCCTAAGCTGTTCGTAGCGCGGAAAGACATCCGCTGCCACTCGCTGGAGTGGTAGGCGCGCGGTTGCTGCATATTCACTGGCGCTGACGCCATCATTTTTAGCGCTACTTATCTGAGAGCTAATGCCACGAACCGGATAGCTCTTTTCGGATATTCCCAGCTGTTTCATTGCTTGTTTTACAAAACTTTGCTTGTCAGCATCGTCGATAATAACAAAGCTGCGTGGCACCCCTATATGCTCCCCTTCCATCCTGAGTAAACGAACACAGATCGAATGAAATGTCCCCATCCAAGGCATGAAGCTGCGGTTGTTTGCATCCTCACCGAGCAGATGAGCTAGTCGTTCACGCATCTCACGAGCAGCTTTGTTCGTAAAGGTCACGGCGAGGATCGCGCCGGTCGAAACCCCCTTTTCAGCGATCAGGTAGGCGATGCGGTGGGTCAAAGTTTTGGTTTTACCTGAACCTGCACCGGCAAGCAACAGCAATGGGCCATCGGCATGCTCTACCGCACTACGCTGCGCATCGTTAAGTCCTGTTAAGAGATTACTCATAAGCTATATCTATTGTACGAGAAAATCAAACTATCAGCTGTTGTGGTTTTAAAGGCCGGCGATAAAGAGAAAATAGCCGACACCAGCACCCGCCGCCAAACATAGCAGCAGACCCACCATCCACCAGACCCAGCCTGGGGTTGATGACTTCTTTGCATGAGCGATAGGCGCATGATACGACGATGTATCAAAGAGAGAGTGAGTGTCGCCGTCGCTACCAGCGGCAGCAGGCACCGTCGCAAGCACTGGTGCTGTCGCGGTTTCGACCGGATCTGCCGGTGCTTGGGTGTCATCAGGAATCGCCTCTACCTTCACGACGTCAGGCTGAAGCTCACGCGGCAATGATACGGGCGGAGGAGTTTGCACTACCCCGGCATCTGGCTCAGCATCCTCTGACGGCGCGTCTGCTGTTTCAGGATTATCGCCAAAACCACCAAGTGGTCGTTTCTCAACTTTTGCGTCACTGAGGAAAGGTGTTTCGGGAGTACTTGAGGCGCTGGCGCCAAATCCATCGCCACTTTCTAGTGGTGATGGATCAGCTAACGATTCGGCGGGAGCGGCTACATCTGTCGCCGGTGCTGTCTGATCGGAGTTAACAGTCTGTTGATCAGCCGATGCAGTTTCCTCAGCTGATGCTTCTGTCGTTTCCGGCTGATCCTGTTCGGTGGTTTCTGGCTCAACAGAGCTTTCCGCCACCGCTGAATCATCAGCTGCTATCTCAAGTGTCGAAGAAGTGCTAACCTCAGTCTCGGTTACCGTTTCAGCGACAACCGCCGAGGCCTCTTCGGTCTTACTCGGCACATCTAGCGGCGCCACTGCGTCACTTTCAGGTTCTTGGCTTTCGGTCGGCGCCACAGCGAGTGGAGTGATCGATTTGCGTGCAGCCATAGGAACAGTCGATGTCGGATTCATATCAGAAGATGGATGTACGACATCCATGAACTTACCGCGTCGCTTGATAGCAAGCGGTGTTGCGGCTTGAGATGGTCGCGAACCGTCAGGGCTGTCGGTAGTTACCTCACCGGCCGTAGTCTGGGGTGACGATGTCGTTTCGCTAGAGGCCGAGGGTTCAGACGCATCCACGAGACCATCTTGATCAGCGTCGGCGACGGCGGTCGATGTACTTGAGCTGTCTTCATCCTGCTTAGGTACTCCGCCCCCCAATACAGAACTTACCGCTCGGTCTAACTCGTCGAAATCAATATCTTTCACGTTCCCTACCCTTTTTGCTTATGGCTATTATGTGCTTTTGAGACGATAGATGCAAATTCAGGCGCTTTTAGGCTTGCGCCACCCACCAACAGCCCGTCGACGCCCTCTGTCGCGAGAATATCTTCGCAATTTTCGCTCGTAACGCTACCGCCGTAGAGGATCCTGACACTCTCGCCAGCATGTTTACCATACAGGGCAACGATTTGCTTACGGATGGCGCTCGTAGCTTTACGCAGATCAGCCGGCTTCACAGCAACACCAGTACCGATGGCCCAAACCGGTTCATAGGCGATCGTCAGGTCGGCTACTTCCTCAGACGTTACATTCAGTAAGCCGCTTACGACCTGATCATGAAGTACATGCAACGTTTCACCGTCGGCATGTTCGTGGGCTGTTTCGCCGACACATAGTATTGGTTTTATGCCGTTGCGAAATGCTGCCTGGACTTTGTGACGGATATCGCGTTCGTGCTCATGGAATATGTGCCGACGTTCAGAGTGACCGATGATGACATAGTCCACTAGGCCGCGGAGCATAGTCGCAGAGACCTCTCCGGTATACGCCCCCTCGTCTCGCCAATAACAGTTCTGGGCGCCGAGCTTGAACTGGCGATAGTTCATTTGGACGCTCAGCGACTGGAGCACCATGATATTAGGACATAGCACCGTCTGGACGTCATTATGAACCGGAACCTCCTCAGTAAGCTTGTGCAGCAGCATACTCGCCTGCTGCGTGTTGAGATGCATCTTCCAGTTGGCGACGATTAGTTTTTTACGTGGTGCTTGCTTGCTCATAATGTTTACGCTTTTCCTTAGTGTACCCGATAACTCCCTTATGCGTCTAATAACCTTTCGATTCCCGGCATCGAACTTCCCGCCATCAGATCCAGACTTGCCCCTCCGCCAGTCGAAACGTGGCTAAAACTTCCTCCTGATGCGGCATCCCATTTGAGAACAAAATCAGCAGTATCTCCACCACCAATAACGCTGGTTATGTCGGGGTTGGCTGCAAGCGCCAACGCCACACGAGCAGAACCATACGAGAAATTCGGTAGCTCGGCATAGCCCAATGTACCGTTCCAAATCACTGTTTTTGCCTGAGCGATAGCCGATACCGCAGCGGCAATAGACTCTGGGCCGATATCGAGAATCATCTCATCGTTCGCGACATCGTCTACCGATACGGATATTCGACGGATTTCAGGATCGATCTTTGGCGCCACGGCAACATCAGATGGCAGGACAATAAAATCATCGACCGCATCATCGCCAACTTTTTTCGCTGCGGCATCATAGATTTTTTTGACGATACTATCGAGGCCATCTTCGTGTACGCTGGCGCCAATCTGATGTCCTTGGTGTTTGAGAAAGGTGTTCGCCATCGCGCCACCGACAACGATCGTGTCGGCGATCGCGACCAACTTTTCGATAACAGCGATCTTGTCTGATATCTTGGCACCACCAAGGACAGCAACAAGCGGCCGTTCAGGACTATCCATCGTGCTTCGTATAGCGAGATATTCTTTCTCGAGCAATAGTCCGGCTACGCTGGGCATAAACTGAGTGATCGCGTCAGTACTGGCATGGGCTCGGTGAACGACACCGAAGCCGTCTTGGACGAAGTACTCCGCCTGGGAGTTTTCCGCGAGCGCCCGGGCAAACTGAGTGTCATTTGCTTCTTCGCCAGCGTGAAAGCGAAGATTCTCGAGCAAAAGGATCCGACCCGGTTGTAGTTTTTTGGCGGCTTGAATCACTGTGTCGCCAATACATTCAGGCACAAACTGCACGTGGTGTTTTAGCAGCTTCGAAAGTCGCTCGGCTACCATCTCGAGCGTATAGCGTTCATCTATCT
>CAMPIR010000015.1 GCA_946886435.1 uncultured Candidatus Saccharibacteria bacterium
GACATACAGCCTCTCCCTCTCTACTACGTTTTGACTCTTCTATTGTACCACGAGAAAGCCGCCCACGGGGGCGGCTCGTCTACGCATCTAAACTAGAGAGGAAAGTTTAGGCTTCTGTCTCGGCTTCTGCTTCAGGAGCTTCTGCTGGGGCTTCTTCAGCCGGCTGGTTCTTGCGTAGCTTTTCAGGGTGCTTGATCGAAGAATCTTTTTTGCTAGGCTGTTTTACCCATGAAGGCAGTTCAACCTTTTGGTCGGCCAGGATACGAACAACACGAGGTGTTGGCTGTGCGCCGTTGCCGAGGTAGTAGTTGACCTTTTCCACGTCAATACGGGTTTCCTTGGTGTGTGGGTTGTAGTTACCAACATAAGCAACAACGCGACCGCTTGACGGGTGACGCTGTGACTCCTGAACCGCGAGGCGGTAAACTGGCAAAGCCTTACGGCCGAGACGTTGCAAACGAATTGCGAGCATGTATTATCTATGTCCTCTCTAAAACTTGAACTTCTTTTTATAACAATATCTTCGTCGTATAGACTCGATATCACAATCAGTGGTTCAGTATACTGTAAATTTTGTATTTGGTCAATCTGTTAACAAGACTTGCTTGTTGGCAAATCATACCGCCTGGTTATAATTAGCCTATGAAGACACCCGACGAGCAGCCCAGTCACAACGAAAACAAAAATCTTGAGCCAGCCTTTACCGATATCCTGAGAGAGCTCGACGCCAGCGACACACGGCTTTTGATGTCTTATGCCCGACATATCGATCACTCGGGCCTACATACAGCGGCTGATGTCGACGGGGCTCTGACGCGCATTGAGGAGTCATTTACTCACATGATTCGCAAGGTATTCCACGGTGATATGGGCAGCGTCGAAGAGCGCAGCCTTGTTGTGGCTCAGGTCTTTGACGACCTTATAGACAGGCGTATTGATCTTTTTACCGAATATACACAGATGACCCCCAAGACTCCGGAGGAACATACAGCCGCTCGCCTGGAGTTAGTCAAGGAGCTACAGCGAACCTTAACGGATTCTGCTGAGGTGTTTCGCGGCGAAATGCTCGATCAGTTCTATGCTATCCTCTCAACGGATGCAAAAATCGTCGACTCACTTAGAGAACGCCCTCGGTTCGGTAATTTAGCATCGAGGTTCGGTGATCTCGCATTAACCCATTCAAGGGATGTGCTTAAAATCGGCCTCGGCGTTGCACTCGGTACAATAGTAGCCCAACGGTTTGCCCGGAAATAACTAGCTAGAGATATCGCTGGGGAGTGGGAATTGACGGGCGAAGGCCGTAACTTCATCACGTAATCTAGCTAGTTCAGCCTCATCATCGCGAGCCTCGATAGCGCTTCGCATCCACTGAGCGATTTGCGGCATATGCGATTCAACGAGACCTCTCGTCGTCAGCGCGGGCGTACCGAGCCGAACACCGCTCGGTCGAAAAGGAGGCAAGGGGTCATCGGGAATGGCGTTCTTGTTCAGCGTTAGACCGATCGCATCACAGGCAACCTCAACCACACTTCCGTCGATACCGAAACTCGACTGCACATCAGCCATGATGAGGTGATTACTCGTGCCGCCGGTGATGAGCCGGAAACCTTGATCCTGGAGCGCACTCGCGAGTGCAGCGGCGTTTCGTACGACCTGCACAGCATAGTCCTTGAACTCAGGTTCGAGCGCCTCGCCGAACGCCACAGCCTTTGCGGCAATAGTGTGCATATGCGGACCGCCCTGCATACCCGGAAACACGGCGCGGTCGATGAGTGTTGGTATATTTTCCAATGTTTTTTCGGGAGCACGGAGTGGATTACCAACGACGCCCTTACTGAGGATCAATCCGCCGCGCGGACCACGCAAGGTTTTATGTGTCGTCGTTGTGATGACGTGAAATCCGTAGTCAAACGGGTTTTTACTGACCCCGCCTACGATCAAACCGGCAACATGGGCCATATCTGCCATAAGGAGCGCACCTACTTCGTTGCCGATGCTCGCAAACTTTTCATAGTCGAGTTCGCGTGGGTAGCCGGAGAAACCGGCCAGGATAATCTTTGGACGATAGGTGAGCGCAAGCTCTCGCAGTTCTTCATAATCGATCTCGCCGGTTGCGACGTCTTTCATCTTGTAGCGCACAAAGTTATACAGCTTCGCGGAGCGTGTCACCGGAGCCCCGTGCGTGAGGTGACCACCGTGACTGAGATCCATAGCGAGCACCGTATCGCCCGGCTCAAGCCACGCGCTGTAAACGGCCTCGTTTGCCGGTGCACCGCTATGCGGTTGAACGTTGGCGTGATCGGCACCAAAGAGCTGCTTGGCACGGTCGATTGCCAGTTGTTCGACCCGATCAGTGAACTCTTGACCGCCATAGTAGCGTCGGCCAGGATAACCTTCGGAATATTTGTTGGTATAAACGCTACCGAGAGCCGTCAAAACGTCGCGGCTCACGTAGTTTTCGCTCGGAATCAGCTCAAGCCCGTCGCGCTGGCGGGTCTCTTCGCTCTGTATAAGTTCATTGATGTCATCGTCGTTCATGGTGTAGTTCTCCAGATATTTAGTATACCCCCTATCCCATCAGAATTGCGACCGGTACAATAATATCCATATGCAGAACAAAAACGTCTATGCCGGCAGGATAAACAGTCTCGATGTCTACCGCGGTATAGCACTTGCCTGCGTTATCTTTTTTCATACGGCGATATATAGCTATGGCGGCATGTCGAGCATTGATTTCGATAACCCTCCCCTCTTTGTTGTATTGTTCGCGACCATGGGGCTATGGGGTGGAATATTTATCATGTTATCTCTCATCACGAGCAGTCTCAGTATCCAACGTAACCTTGCTCGCCCCAGCAACAACCGTCGCAAAGTCCTAACCTACACCGTATACGCGAGTGGTCTTTATATCCTCCTCCACTACGCGCTCAGTTTCTTGCTCGGGCGGTGGGAGTTGTCACTCGGTTCGGCTAACAACCCCATGACCCTAACTGCGGAACTGCTCCGCAACAATCAGATCGGTTTTCCTGAAATGGGTGCGTTTTTTGATGGTTCGGTATTATCGACTATTGGCCTCAATCTCCTGCTTCTCGGCGCGCTCATGTACGCTTTATTCCGTAAACCTTCCGTCCAGAACGAAAAAAGAGCCTACGTTGTTCTCGGAAGTCTCACGGCGCTGATGGTATTCGTCTCGTTCAGCCGGATGTATTTATACCCAGCTATAACGACCGCGGTCGAGTCTGAGAATTATCTCACTGCTACCGTGCTTGGCTGGCTGCTGGGCTCACCCTATCCGGTCGTTACCTACAGCCTCTACGGGTTATTCGGTGCAATTATCGGGGTAATGGTCCATCATGATCGGTTGCATTATATCCGGCGCTACCTATCTCCCATAGGGGTCGTAGCGGTGATCGCTGGTATCATCGGATGCTTGAGTTTGCCGGTGACTATCGGTAAAGCCGATCTGTTCTGGCAATGGAAAGCTATCATGGATCTCGGAATCTTCCTGCTGATTGCGGTCTTTGCGCTCGGTATCGTCCAGCCAATGCAACGTGGCATGAGGCACTATACGATATTTATCTGGATTAGCCGCATCAGCCTGACGATATATCTTCTCGAAACAACCATGTCTGAGATACTGCGCAGTGCCTGGTTTATGGTACTTCCAGGTTGGAACCTATCATATGTCGGCACCAGTGCGTTTGCCGTCTTTCACGTGCTGTGGTGGTTCATGATCGTTTATCTCTGGTCTCGTATCCAGTTCCGGTACAGCCTAGAATACTTCTGGACGAAGTTCTTCCGAACGCTCGGTAAAAGATCCACAAAACTAGAACGCATCCAGCACCTGTAGAGAGAGTGTGGGGTGTTATTTTTTAGGTTTGCGGGTTTTGTACGCCTGCAATGCCGTGGTTGCTGCTTGTTGCTGTGCGATCTGTTTCGATGGGCCGGTACCGGTTCCCATCAGCTCGTTCCCGACATAAACACCGAGAGTAAATATCTTTTCATGATCGGGACCGATCTCTTCGATAACCCGGTACTGCGGCGTCATGCCGTCGACGCTCTGTGAGACTTCCTGGAGGTGTGATTTCGCATCGCGCCAGCTCTCGGTCTCTAGGATACCGTCGAGTTTGCTCAGGATATGTTTTGCGATAAATTCAGCGGTAACATCGTAGCCCTTTTCGAGGTAGATTGCACCGATCAGCGCTTCGAACGCATTAGCCAGTATCTGCTGGCGCGCACGGTCACTACCACGCTTTTCGCCTCGGCTCAGGCGCAGGAGTGGCTCGTAGCCGAGCCGTTGGCCAGCTTCGCCGATGCTCTCGGTTCGTACGAGCGCCGAACGCCAGCTCGTCAGGATACCCTCCGGCTCGTCATATTTGCGGTAGAGATGGTCGGTCACGACCAGTTCAAGTACCGCGTCACCCAGAAACTCAAGCCGTTCGTTGTGGACATGGGCGCTCTTTTTGTGCTCGTTCATATAGCTGCGGTGAGTAAAAGCATCAATGAGTAGTCCGATATTTTCAAACTCAAAACCAAGCTCGCTACGAGCGAACTCTTGGTAAGGTACGGTGTCGACGTGATGTAGTGTCATGATCGCTCTATAGCCCCTGTTGTCGGATACGTTTCATGGCGAGCAGCATCAGTTTACCGATGTCTTCGTACTCAATCGCTTCGAGAGCATCATGAAACTTAAACCATTTGATGCCATTCATCCAGTCCTCTTTCTTGATGTTGTCGGTGTCGCCAAGCGCTTTGACCAGGTAGATCTGAGTCGTCATCAGTACGAGCGTGCTGACGCGGCGGTAACGAAAATGGATCTTGCCGAGCCAGCAGATCGCTTCGGCTTCCATGATTCCTGCCTCTTCACCGATCTCACGAAGTGCGGTCTCCTGGGCGGTCTCGCCCTCTTCTATGTGACCCTTCGGAATCGTCCACCGGTCTTTTGCATCCTGAATCAGCAGTATCTCGACATCGCCTTTTTTGTTACGACGAAAAACTATACCGCCAGCAGTTGGCTCACGGACTACTTCATCAATCGACTGTTTCTTGCGCGAAAAGTATTTTTTGAACTTGTCTATTGATTCATCAAACTTTGGCTTTTGCATCGGCATCTTTATCTCCTACCAGCGTTCGGTAGGCGGTCCCAAGGACGCCGTTTACGAATTTACTGGAGTTATCAGAACCGAATGCCTTGGCAAGTTCAACGGCCTCGTTGATTGCAACCTTTGGCGGCACGACATCACCTGACTCCTTGAGCTCGTAGACAGCCATGCGGAGGATTGTTCGGTCAACACGGGCGATCTGGTCAATCGGCCACTCTGGAGCAATCGGTTGGATGATTGCGTCGAGATCACCGGTGCTACCCATAACGCCGTGGACCAACGCTTCGATAAAGGCGGTGTCCTCAACGGTATCTTTGTAGCGCTCGGTGTTGCGCTCGAGAATGTCATCGATCGATACCGAGTCGTCTTCACACTGGGCACGAAACTCGTACTCATACAGGCTTTGTAGAGCGATGATGCGGCCGAGGTGTCGATTTGATGCCATGATCGGTTCTTTTTGCTTACGTTAAATTACTAAAACTATACACTTCACTATTTCTTTTTGCCAGTTTCACGTCGTGTAGTGTGAACCTTGACTGGTGACTTGCCGTTGACGGCACGTGCCAGTTTCAGAACCAGGTGTGAGCGTCGGAGACCCGTTTTGCGGGGGCTGGTCTGCTTCTTTGGTTTACCCATGTAAAAAGTACTCCTTTTCGGTTGATGTTAAACTTGATAGTTATTGTACCAGTAACAGCGGTATTTCTCAAGTTGTTTTGATGACAAATATTGACATATAACGCATATTGTGTTAATATAGATAGATTGAGGTGGCCTGTCCACTTCAACGATTCCTTCCCCGAGTTGAAAGGATGAGGGTATGAGCCTCATTGTGCTGTTCGTGATCGAGTTCGTTGGGTGGGTCTGCTTCAACCGGATCACCCCCTTCTCGACACCACGCGTTTTAATCGCACTCTCGACTACTAGTGGCTTTGCGCTCTGTATCGCCACCTATTTGGCGATGTGTGATCTTCTGGCGCTTGCGCCGCACTTCGACCTGTTCAACGTGATGATCTTTGGGCTCATCAATGCGCTAATCGCGCTCATGATCGCCTTCACGTCGCTCACCCTCCAGACACGTAGCTAACCGCGGAAGGATTCAGCCCTGTCTCAACCGAGATGGGGCTTTTTCCATGCTTTTTCATGGGAGGATTATATGACGATATTTACGAGACGACCGGGCACGACGATGACTCGTTTCGGCTCATTGCCGCCGAGAAATTCCTGAACTCGCTCATGGGCGACCGCAGTAGCTTCGATAGCTTCTTTTGGCGTGTCACTCGCAAGCGTGATCTCGGCACGAACCTTACCGTTAATCTGTACGGCGAGTGTAATTACGTCTTCGACCAACAGAGTGTCGTCCCATGTTGGCCACTGGCTGGTATGAACCGAGCCTCCTTGGTCGAGCTGTGACCACAGCTCCTCGGTAGCATGCGGTGCAAATGGCGCCAAAAGTTTCAAAAGACTAGTGAGCGCGAATAACCAGCTCTCGTCTCGCATACCGGCTGTCTTTGCTTTATAGAGCACGTTGACCAGCTCCATCTGTGCAGCAAGTGCCGTGTTGAAACTGAGTCGCTCGAGATCATCGGTTACCCTTTTGATCGTTTTATGGATCGCTGCCTGTGGCGCGACCGATGACGTATCGGACTCAAGATATTCCTGGACAAGGTTCCAGACTCGGTTCAAAAATCGGTATGTTCCAGCGATACCATTCGGATCCCATGCCGCGTCGAGATCGTAGGGAGCGATAAACAACTCATATGTCCTGAGAGCATCCGCGCCGTAACCGGCATCGATGAGTTCGAGTGGATCCACGACGTTGCCTTTGCTTTTGCTCATTTTGAATCCATCGGGGGCGTTGATATAGCCGTTATAGACTAGCTTTTTCACCGGTTCACGCCCCGCAACAAGACCCATATCCGCAAACGCCTTTGTCCAAAAACGGCTATAGAGCAAGTGGCTAACGGCATGATCACCACCACAGTAATAATCGATCGGCATCCAGTAGTCGGCTTTTTGCTTTTCCCAAGGAGCGGTGTTGTTTCGCGGGTCGGTGTAACGGAGGAAATACCAGCTCGAGCAGGCATAGCCATCCATCGTATCGGTTTCGCGGAGTGCCGGACCGCCACAGGTCGGACAGGTCGTGTTCACCCACTCTTCAACGCGGCCAAGTGCGGTTTTGCCGGTTCCATCGGGTTCGTAGTTCTCTACTGGCGGCAAGATAACGGGTAGCTGGTCTTCTGGCACCGCAACGGCACCGTCGCGTTCACAGTGAACGATGGGGATCGGCGCGCCCCAGTATCGTTGCCGCGAGATAAGCCAGTCGCGCATCCGGTAGTTGGTCTTTTCGTGACCCTTCGATCGCTCAGCAAGATCAACGACGATCTTTTCTCGTGCTTCTTCAGATCGCATGCCGTCGTACGAGCCAGAGTTTACCATGACACCTTCACCGTGATACCGCTCGTCTTTGAGTAGTAGCTGGTAAACGGTAGCGTGGAGTTCGTCGTTCACGGTATTTTCAACCTTACCTGGAGTTAGCCACTCAACCGTGAATTTGCCTTGCTCATCAGCCTCCAATGCCTGTTCAGCCTGTGCGTCGTCCACCAGATCAAACAAAAGACCATGCGCTTCGATGCGGCGCGCTTCGTTTTTGCTGTGAGCGAAATAATTATGATAGATCTTACCCGTTTGACTAACGAGTTTCAGGTTCGTGTAGCCGGTCTCTTCTGCGATCTCACGCTCGGCCGTGGCGACGATGTCTTCATTCTCATCACGACCACCACCGACAAAGAGATTGCCGCCTAGTTTGCCCCAGTTTATTGAAAGGAGGGTGTTGTTTTCAGGATTTCGAACGACAGCGACGATGCTTCGACGAAATACGGGATCGTCTTGCGGCGTGCCAGTTTCTGGTTCAATAACATCAACAACCGGCAGGTCAAATTTGACAGCAAACTCGTAATCACGCTGGTCATGTGCCGGAACCGCCATAACCGCACCAGTACCGTAACCGGTCAGAACATAGTCGGCGATCCAGACCGGCACCTTTTCACCAGTAGCTGGATTGAGCGCATACGAGCCGGTAAAAACGCCTGTTTTTTCGCGTTTGGTGTCTTGGCGCTCGATGTCGGACTTTTTGTTGGTCTCGCGAACATAGACCTCGACCGCTTGTTCATGCTCGGTGGTTGTTAGCTCGTTGACACGTTCGTGTTCCGGTGCCAACACCATAAAGGTAGCGCCGTAGAGTGTGTCCGGACGGGTAGTAAAGACACGTAGTGGCTCTGCACCCTCGACAGCAAACTCGACTTCCGCACCGACACTCTTGCCGATCCAGTTTTTCTGCATCGCTTTGATACCTTCCGGCCAATCGAGCGCATCGGTTTCTTCGAGAAGCTCATCGGCGTACTTAGTGATTTTGAAAAACCACTGTTTCATGAGTTTCTTCTCTACTTCATTGCCGCAGCGCCAGCATTTACCCGACTCTACTTGTTCATTCGCAAGCACCGTTTTATCAACCGGACACCACCACTGCTCGCGCTCCGCCTGGTACGCTAGGCCACGCTCAAACAGCTTGGTGAAGATCCACTGGGTCCAGCGGTAATACTCTGGATCGGTCGTGTTTAGCTCGCGAGACCAGTCGATGCTCATGCCAAGACGGAGGAACTGGTTCTTAAAGTTCTTAATATTTTCCGCTGTAGAAACTGCCGGGGGTGTGCCGGTTTTGATCGCATAGTTTTCAGCCGGTAGACCGAACGTGTCCCAGCCCATAGGGCTCAGCACATTATAGCCACGCTGGCGTTGATAGCGGGCTATGACGTCAACTATAGAATAGTTACGGACATGACCGACGTGCAAACCTGCGCCGCTCGGGTATGGGAACATACCGGCTACGTATTTTTTCTCACGCGCATTGTCTTCGGTTACTTCGTATAGCTTAGATTTGGCCCAGTTTTTTTGCCACTTTGGCTCGATTTCACTCGGATTGTATCGTTTCATATCTGTTACAGTATAGGGCTAGTCGCGCACCGAGTCGAGACGTAGCTATTTAGAGACGGATGTCAGATATACCAAGTACTGTCTGCAGTGTCGGTTCGGCACTCACGGGAGCCGTCTGGGGTACCATGAATTGCTGCGTGATCTTTTCGATCTCGGTATTGAGCTCTTCGATGGTTACGTCAGCCTTTGGTTCGTTCATCGTGACTGGCGAGAAGTAGTCGAAGGTTATGATAGCCGCTGCTTTTTGCTTGTCCTTTTTCTCTTGCTCTTCAGTGGTTTTGACCTGAATCTTGCGCAATGTTCGTGTTTGCTTGTCTATCCAAAGCTGCATGTCAGGCATCGGATCATCAGTCTTGCTCGTATCGTCGGATGAGTCATTCATGTTCGATACATCATCTGGAGCGCAGTCGCGAACGGCTTTATAAATGGCTGTCGATTTGATAGCTTCGCCGAAAGACTCGGCTTTTTGCTCATCAAGCGTAACCGAGAAGTGGTACGCGCTACGGTCGCCAACGTTTTCGTCGGCTTTCTTTTCGACTGCGAAGAACTGGTTCTTTTTGTAAACCTCAAAGACTTCACCTTGCTGTTTTTTGTCCGACTGGTATTTCTTCAGTGCGTTTTCAACACAAACGCTCACATCGTTTTTTTCTGGCTCGTAGCCAAAGTATTTTTCGAGGTCATCTTCAGTGATAACAACCCATTTGCTATCAATCTTGTTGATGAGGCTATCGTAAAAACTGAGGAATTGTCCGTATTCAGGCCCCATCTCGGCGCTAAACTCATCGATATGTTTACGGACGTTATCCACTTTGAGATAGAACTTTTTGTCTGCGGCATATTGGTGGACCACTAGCTTTTTACTTGGCAACATATCGCTTTCAAAGGTGATATCGCTGCGGATAGCATTGTTTTTATAAGCGCCTAGTGCCGTAACCCTGAAATCCTGCCCGTTAGACTCTGCCTCAAGCGTTGCATCGAAAAGACCTTCCGTCTTCGAGGACGTGTTATAGAAGGCATCGCGCAGTATCATTTCGGGCGTGTTGCTTATCACGACATAGGCGAGCACAGCCGAACTGGTGAGCAGTACCGCCGCAATAGCTGCGATGATACCTACGACCTTTTTGTTAAATCTGCTTTTGCGGGGCGTGGCCGAATCGGCGGCTACAGCCGGTACCGCAGTCCCGAAAACACCACCAGCAGAAGTATCGATTGCGTTTCCAGAGCTCTGGTCTGCGCTCAGTGAACCGACAGAGGAAGTGTCGCTAAAGGCTGCCGTAGGCGTATCGGTCTGATTGTTAGGCGTTTGCTCAGCACTCTCCATGCTCGCTTCTGCTGGCTCTAGCGCTGGCGAGTCACCTGCGGATGAAACAATTGTTTGGTCGTTGGTGTCCGTTGACGCTGTAGGTTCAATGGTTGAGCTGCCCAGGGGCGTCTCTGATTGTGAAGGCAGATCTAGAGCTGCCGGCTGATCGACCACATCTGAAGAAGGTTGTACCGTATCAGTGTTGGGTGAATCGTCTGAAAAAGCATCATTATTCTGTGTTTGGCTAGTGTCGAAAGGGTTTGGTGTCGTGTCGTTCGTATCTTGAGCGGAATTCTCTGGTTTTTGTGGAAAATTTGGCTGCATATCATTTTCTCTGTTTATGTTTACTTTGACTTACAGATACAATACCACAACATCAAAAAGAGCCGTTAGTCCTCGGCGACCGGTTGATCGAACTGCTCACTTTTCTTTTTAAGCCAAAACGGGCTCTGGCGAACGAGTTGGCTCTCCTCTTCTGCTTGGTGGAGAAATACCTTTACTGCCTCTTCAGCAAAAACGCCGTTTTGCGAACCCTTCGCCAACACAACCGCTTCGGGCTTGAGTACGCTGTTTACGAAACCACCGGCTTCGTACGGGCTGAGGAAAGTTTTCACCTGGCAACCGTTTTTTACGGCCGCTGGGGCAAGGTACTTTTGTGCTTCTTCACCGATTGTTACCACCCAATCGAGCATGCGTGGGTCGCAGAGTAAGCCGACCTTTTCATGTGCCTGAGGTGAGGTGGCGCCAAGCTCGTTCATCGAGCCAAGGATCGCTATTCGTTGTGGCGTCTCGATCTCATATAACGTCTTCAGAGCCGCAGCAACGGCGAGCGGGCTCGCGTTATACGTATCATCAATAATCATGGAGTTACTGAGGCCGCGAAGAACTTGCATTCGCCCTGGCACCGGCTTGATCTTGCTCACGCCGATCGCAACCTGTTGCGATGTCAGGCCGAGCTTGGCACCCACACAGGCTGCCGCTACGGCGCTTTTGAGACTATGGTCACCGATCAGCTGTACCGTAAGCGGAATCTCACCCCACTCAGGTGTCTTGAGCTTGCCGATACGTCCATCGAGCGGGCTGGCTGGCTCTACAACGAGCTGGTATTCGGCCTTTTCATCCAGTCCATAGGTGTCGATTGAGTGTGTGTCGGCAAACTTGGCGTAACCTTCGGCTATATCATCGCGGTTAACGATAGTGTGCCTGGCGAAAGATGCAACCGCGAGCTCTTCCTGTGCCACCGCATCGAGTGTTCCGAAAAACTCCATATGTTCTTCGCTGACCGCGGTCACGACGGCAATATCTGCCGTTAAATATCGTGAAAACTCTTTGATATCACCTGGCGAATCAGTGCCGAGTTCCTGAACGATAACATCAACGTCTTTGTTCTGCCTGATCCGCAGATCCATAGCCTTCAGGACTGAACGCCACTCAGAGATAGAGTGAGGATCCTCGGGATAGGCAACCCCAAGGAGCGCCGTCGGAACACTAAAAAGCGTGTTGTAGTTACCTTCGTGGGCTCTAACTCGATATCTTTCACTCAAAACAGTCGCGATAGCATGTTTCGTACTCGTCTTTCCGACGCTTCCGGCGATGATCACTAGTAATGGTTTATGTTTCTTGAGATATTTTTTAACGCGGCGCTCGAGCAGGGAGAGAATTATTTTTTTCATCATACTTACGCTTCAGTATACGAGAAAAGCCGGTTCCTGAGAACCGGCTGTTTTCGTGGTGGAGCATATCGGATTCGAACCGATGACCTCTTCCATGCCATGGAAGCGCGCTAGCCAACTGCGCCAATGCCCCGAGCGATACCTAGAGTAACACAAAAACCGCCCCTGTTCTAGGGCGGTAATCGTGTGTGAGCTGCTGCGCGCCCACCCGAGGCAGTTTGTGTTGGTTTTCCGTGTTTATTTTACCTATGCGCAAAGAGCCTCGATGCGCACCAGCTAACACGCCTATAATGCCATAGCATAAGTTTTTTTGCAATCACCCTCGCTTTTCTTGGAGTTATGTGTTTAACTACTGGGGTCAGTGTTTTGCGCAGGAACACGTTCTCAATGATACGTATCCCTTCGCCGGTCGAACTGAAAGAAATGAAACGAAGGATAGTATACGTGAAAAAATTGTTTGTAGGTAGCCTGGCTTGGGCTACGAATGACGACAGCCTCAAAGCTCACTTCGAGCAGAGCGGCACCGTCGCGAGTGCCAAGGTTATCACCGACCGTGAAACCGGACGCAGCCGCGGATTTGGTTTCGTCGAGTTCGAAAATGACGCCGAAGGCCAAGCAGCTGTTGATAAACTCAACAACTCAGAGCTCGATGGTCGCACCATCACCGTCAACGAAGCACGTCCACGAGAGTAATCTCTTAGGGACTAGCGGATAATAAAAATTGCCCTCTCGGGGGCAATTTTTATTTGTTCCTATGTATTCTCAGAGTAGGTCGAGAAATGTCTGCTCGTCGATAACTTTGGTACCGTATTTTTCAGCTTTTTGTAGCTTACTCGCACCAACCTTGCCACCAGCCACGAGGTATGTCGTATCTTTGCCAACCGAAGACTGGAACGTTCCACCGAGCGATCGAATGCGATCCGCCGCTTCATCGCGTCCCATCGACTCGAGGGAGCCGGTGACGACAAAGTTCATGCCGTCAAGCTTGCCTGAACTTCGTTCATACTGTGGCCTGACGCCGAGAGTCCTGAGCTTTTCGATCATAGCAAGGTTATCGTCATCGGCGAACCACGCCGCCACGCTTTCAGCTACGACCTCACCGACACCATCGACTGATCGCAGTTCATCGATAGTCGCGGTCGCAAGCTTCTCGAGTGATTCAAAATGACGCACCAGGTCGATAGCCGTCTGCGAACCAACGTGACGAATTCCGAGCCCGAAAACTAACCGTTCGAGACGCGGACGGCGGGCGACATCGATCGCCTCGATAAGTTTTTGCGCCGACACTGACGCGAACCGATCGAGTTTGAGCAGATCATCTCGTGTCAGTGAATAGATATCGGCTAGGTCTTTTACGTAACCCGCATCAACCAGGGC
>CAMPIR010000016.1 GCA_946886435.1 uncultured Candidatus Saccharibacteria bacterium
AGCTGAATATAGAGCTGGTAAAGTTTCATCATCCTGTCGATAGTGCTGGCATCCGGCAGTCTGCGGCAAACTCGCTCGGTCTGCGCCATCTATGCTTCCAGGTGGAAGGACTAGACGAAATCCTATCTATGTTAAATCAAAAAGGGTACAGCCCTATGGGTGAATTACAGACTTATAAAGATGTGTGGAAGCTCTGCTATATTCAGGGACCGGAAGGAATCATCATTGAACTTGCAGAGCAGGTCTAAAAACACGTTAGCACTAGGCGAAGTCAAAAAAAACATTTCCAAAATTTGTATACTATACTGATGAACAATTCACCGAAAGTGAGCGATAAAGAGTCTTTTTATCATGGTACAACTGCAGATCTGAAGCCCGGAGACATTTTGACTGCAGGGTTTAAGTCAAACTACCGACCCGATATCACTATGAACCATATATACTTCACCGCCTTACCTGACGGCGCAGGGTTGGCGGCAGAACTTGCTGAGATGCTTTCGGGCGGATTGCGTCGTGCAAGAGTTTATAGAGTAGAGCCAACAGGTATGTTTGAGGATGATCCTAATGTTACTAATAGTCGATTCCCGGGCAATCCAACACGTTCGTATCGCAGCAAAGAGCCCCTTAAGATATTGGATGAGGTGACGGAATGGAAAAGATTAACTCCTGAAGAGCTAAAGACTTGGCGAGAAAGACTGGCAAATATCAAAGGCGACATCATCAATTAGGCGGCCGCATCAATACGGCCTAGCGTCTCGACTATAAGTTTGAAGCACGCCCAGCCGTCGGAGTTATTTTTATAAGCAAAATGAAGAACGGCCGCAACCACCTCTGTTTCCAGGAGTGGTTGCGGCCGTAGCCCGTCGGATCGTCAATCAGCTGGCTGCCAATCAATATCCTTCAGGGTACCCTTGCGGGTTTGTTCGCCTTCGATCATCATCCCTGTGCGCGCGTGAGACCATGTGGACTCGCCGACTTCGCGCTTGAACGCCCGACCTTTTTCGTCAATGAGTACGACGACGTAGGATGAACGGCGTTCATCACCGACCCGTTGTTGCTCGCCTTCCAGCTCTGGTTTGGGCCAGTAGGGGTCGCTTTGTCCGCTCGCGCGGTCAAAGTAGTCGGTAACCCACCGATCCACCTCGTAGGTGTACTTGGTGTCGTAGATCGGCTCGTCGCGGTAGACGGGATCCTGGTACGACTCTGTTCGGTAGGTAGTGGTGTAGACCGGCACCGACCTGTTACAGTAGGTCGTTTGTTGGCTGAAGGAGCCGTTGCCGTTATTGACGGTCGTGCTGCCGCAGGCGTAGCTCTCCGTCCTCGTACCGGTCTGCTTGGTTTCTGGTACCTGACGAGTCTTTGTCTCATAGTGGTCGAGTACCTGTCGGTATGACCGGATCTCGCGACTTGAGCTGAGGACGCGACCGTCACCGGGCACGCTCCAGTCCTGACGCGTCAGGGTACGAAACTCCTCGACCTCGACTTCGCGCTCCCATGAAAGGGACGAGACCGTTAGGTCGACCGTTTCGGTTGCGAAGTAGTTGACGTAGACGGTTCTTGCACCGAAAAGCAACACTCCCAGTACCATAACCAAGCCGATGCCAAGCATGACCCTAGGGGTCTTAACTCGGCTCAGTAGCGCGGTTCCGCCCAGCCGAAAGACTGGGCGGTTGTTCGAGGTGTTGTTTTCGTACTGCGGCTTGCCCGATCGAGGCAAGTCACGTGAGTGGAGTGTCCTGACGGGCTGGATGACAGGACTGTCGGCCAGTGGCTGGAGTTTGTCGGAGCGTTGCAGGGTGGCGTTGACCCAGTCGGTCTCGAGCTGAGCAGGGTTGCTCAGCGTGGAACCTTGTGCGTCGACGCCGCTGACGTACCGCGTAACGGGCGAAACGAAATCGTCCGAGTCACGGGGTTGCTTGCAGCTAGCGCAGGTATCGATGTCGCCGTCGTTGGGCGTGTTGCACTTGCCGCAGTTCCAGATTGGACCGGAATTCGCGCGGCGTAGCTCGTCTGCGTTAGTCATGACGCGTGCGTCAGTCGGCAGAAAGTAACCCTCGGAAGGGTCCAGGTTGTCGTTGTGGGGGTCGCCGCACAACGGACACTCTTTCAGTGTGCCGCTGATGTTCTTGGTCGTGCACTGCGCGCAGTTCCAAGCACCTTCTAGGATAGGCATGGCGCCTCCTCATCGTGGTCGTCGTAGAAAACGGAATAGGGGATGTCAAAGTACTCTTTATATTATATCACAGATAGCAATAAAAGTCAACTAATAACTCATCGGATAATGGCTTGTGTGCACCCTGGTCGACAAACTATCGATTTTAGCGACTTTATGGTATGATTCCCAAAATGAAATAAACAAAAATGCTACAAAAAATAGTCATCCTCAGCTTGAGAAAAAAGGTCCTCCTTACTGCCGCACTTGCTGTGTTGCTCCTCGGCAGCGGAGCATTAGCGTTCTATCAACGGCAAGTAGCCAACAAGGCAAGTAGTCCTGAGGCCCAGACCGTTGCATCACCAACCCCTACAGACAACAAAACAGATGAGAAACCGGTCGCAAAAAAACCTGAACCGGCAAAGCCATCAGCTCCTAAGCCTGGCTCTCCTACTCCAGCTGCACCATCGAGTCCATCGAGCCAGCCAGCTCCACCCGCGAATCCTCCACCGTCTCCACCGCCGTCTGGTGTTTGTAGCGGTGCCGCATGGACGCCGGGGAGCTCTGATCCGTGGGGCGGTTGCTGGCCGGGTCCGAATAACACTGGCGTTCCGAGTGGTGTCGTACTGTCAGCGTATACGGGTTCATGTACTATCACTGCCGCGAACACCGTCATAGACGCAAGGACTGTCAACTGCATACTGACCATCCGCGCCGCGAACGTAACTATTACGCGTTCGCAGATCAACGGTGGCGTTAACGTTCCCTCCGATGCGCCGTCGAGCGCTTCATTTGCGATAAGTGATAGCAACGTCCACGTCGGCGACAATCTCAACACCGGCCTGATGCGCCGCAACTTCAGTGCCAACCGCGTCGACATCACCGGCGGCCGTCGCTCGGTTTACTGCATGACGAACTGCACGGTCGAAAACTCCTGGGCCCACCAGCAAGGTGGTGACCCCGGCGGTGATGCCCACTTTAGCGGCATGCGCATGGAGCAGTACACCACCTACCGCCACAACTCAATCACCTGCGAGGCTGAACGTGGCCCCGGTACCGGTTGTTCCGCCGGTCTGACTGGCTACGGTGACTTTGCCCCCATCCAAAACAACCTGATCGAACGCAACCTGTTCTACCGCGGTAGCGGTGGTGGCTCCACGATCTGCGCCTATGGCGGCTCGAGCGGTGATGACGGCAGCAAGCCCTATGGCCACCTGGCGGCTAACATTCGCTTTATCGGTAACCGCTTTGTCCTCGACCCGGATACCGGCCACTGCGGCAACATAGAGACGGTTCTTGACTTTAACGCCAGTCGTCCCGGTAACCAGTGGACCGACAACCTGTTTGATAACGGGACGCCGGTTAGTCCGAGTTGATAAGGGGAGGGTTGGTGCCCGAGTTATTTCTTGGCTTGTTTGGCGATCAACCATTTTTTAGTAGGGCTCAGCGGTATATCGGTGCGATGCATGCAGCCCTGCCAGCAACATGGGCGGCGTTTGCCTTCGGCAAGTTCGGTGTAGGTCCGGCCGATGTGGTTCTCTCTCGTGGAGGCGCGTTTTGGTGAGGTGACCCAACAAATCCACTCGTTACGAGCTAGCGCGGAAATATCGTTCCACGCAGCAAGAGCTTCGGGCTTGGCCACAAGGGCTTTTCGAAGATCCTCGGGGAGTTCGTGAACCGTTCCGCCAGGTATTTCCGTTACATTCATAGCCCTATAGTAACATCAGGTGCTGGTTGACTGATCTCGAAATAACCCAACTCTAGGCGCTGAGTTTTCTTAGCTCTTCGAGGATATTCACGCTACCGCGGCGGTTGACTTTACGGAGATATTTATCGATCTCTGCTTCGGCTCTGCGCTCGGATGCGGTGTAGCGTTGAAGGTTAAACTTGCTCATGGCTTTATTGTGCCCGAAGCCGAGCGTAGCAGCAGTAACATATCTCACACTGACACTCCGGCGAGTCGTCAACCTGATGAAACCAACCTATAATAAGAGGGTATGACAATATTTACGATCGGGCATTCTACACGTTCGATAGAGGAATTCATCGACTTGCTCCGCTCGCACGGTATCACCCAGCTCGTTGATATTCGTACGGTACCGAAGTCTCTAAAAAATCCTCAATACCAGCAAACGGCGCTGCGTGAAAGTCTACCGTCCGCGGGCATCGACTATACCTACCTCAAAGAACTGGGCGGATTGCGTCCGAAGGCAAAGCAGTCAACAAACACTGCTTGGCGAAATCAGTCTTTTCGTAACTATGCGGACTATATGCAGACCGAGGAGTTCACCGCTGGCATCGTACGTCTCATGGAGCTGGCTAAAAAGTCCCCTACGGCAATCATGTGCGCCGAGGCGGTGCCGTGGCGCTGTCATCGCTCGCTCGTTGGCGACGCGCTCGTTGTGCGCGAGGTTTCGGTTCAGGATATCATGAGTGCGACCAGCGTAAAGCCACATACGCTGACGTCGTTCGCCGTCACGAATGGAACAACAGTGACCTACCCGGGAGATGAAGCGGACGATGGCGAAAACTGACCCGTTTGAGCAGCTTCGCATCGAGATCATGAGCGACGCGGCAAACCAGTCATATACAGAGCTGGGGCATAAGCCACTCTTCACGGGTTCACCAAGCGCGCGGATCGTTATCATCGGCCAGGCGCCGGGTATCCGAGCCCAGACGAGCGGCAAGCCGTGGGATGACGCGAGCGGTCTCAAACTGATGCAGTGGCTCGGAATAGACGAAGCAGTGTTCCGCGACGAGACCCTCATCGCGCATATGCCGATGGATTTTTACTATCCGGGCAAGGGGACATCAGGTGACCTGCCGCCGCGAAAAGACTTTGCCCGAAGGTGGCACCCACGGCTACTCGCGTTGATGCCAGGCATCGAACTGACACTGCTCATCGGCGGTTACGCTCAAAAATACTATCTGCCCGGGGTCAAGAAAACGACCCTAACCGAGACGGTTCGCGGCTACCAGGAATACCTGCCGGAGTATTTCCCGCTCGTACATCCATCGCCGCTCAACTTCCGGTGGTTCAACCAGCATCTCTGGTTCGAGACGGACGTGCTACCGGTACTGCGAGAGCGGGTACATACCGTACTCACCTCATAACGCAGTCATCTTTTTGGCGTAGAATCCGTAGTTTCAATATGCTTTTTAGTTAACTATTTCACATCCCCCATGGCTGAAAACGATTATCGTAGAGGTGTAACATAAGTAAAGGAGAGTACAGCATGGTAATGGACATCATCTTATGGATCTTGTTAGGCGCCCTTGCGGGATGGATCGCCTCAATGATCATGAAGACTGACGCTCAGATGGGCGCGATGGCGAACATCATCGTGGGTATCATTGGTGCCTTCCTCGGTGGATTCCTCGTCCGTCTCTTGACGGGCAACAATGTCGAGGGACTCAGTATCCCTGGACTGCTCACGGCAATCCTCGGCGCTGTGGTTCTGCTGGCCATCGTCAAGGCGTTTACCGGCCGAACTGCCCACCGGGTCTAACGTGCCCTGTCTGGCTCTAAGCCACACCGTGTAGGAAGAGACACCATGTCTCTTCCTACACATGTGACGCTTTATTTTGAGTACAGCAAACTCTTTTTTATAGATAAGATCTAAAAAACAGGACTTTATAAACCACATGAACCAAAAAAGAGGCGTCTAACGTGAAGGCAGAGATTACTACTTCGATCCGCCATATCGACAGCAACACCCTATTTCAGTCACTTGATACGCCCTATATAGTTTTTGGTGTTGATGATCCGGATTTTACGATCCTCGAAGAAAATGCAGCCCACGCCAAAGTCGCCATGGTCGACCGAGACAAAACAGTCGGTCGGCCGTTGTTTGACGTTTTTCCGGATACATCGGAGGAATATGTCGACACGGGGCGAAGCGAGCTACTTGAGTCAATCCGCAAAGTTGTAAGAACCGGCAAGTCGGATCGAATGCCGGGGGTATCGTACAGTATTAGGGATAAAACAGGTACCTTTGAAGAACGATACTGGGATCTCACGCATTACCCTGTCTTCGGCAAGAGCGGCAAGGTTATCGCTGTTTATCAAGAAACAAGGGATATCTCTGACCGCAAAGAAATAGCACAGGCATTGACTGAGAGCGAAGCCCGTCTCCGCTTTATGGCCGACTCCGTCCCGCACCTGATCTGGGTCACGCAGCCAGACGGTCGTTATGAATACTATAACCAGCGGTGGTATGACTTTACTGGCATGACGGAGGGTGGAGCAGATGAGACCTGGACACATCTCATCCATCCCGGTGACCGAGAGCATTCGAAAAAAGCTTGGCGTCATTCACTGAAGACAGGCAAGCCCTACGAGGTAGAATACCGGCTGTTTCATGCATCGACGAAGACGTACCGGTGGGTCATCGGCCGAGCATTGCCATATCGGGACGAGACAGGGGAAATCACTAAATGGTACGGGACGTGTACGGATGTGGATCAGCAAAAACGAGCCGCACAAGTTCAAACATTCCTCGGCAATGTGTCAAAAGAACTCGGCGCATCGCTCAGCTATGAGCGGTTGCTAAGGAAAATAACCAAAGTCAGCGTACCTTCCGTTGCTGATTGGTGTACGGTTGATCTCTACGATGGTGAAAATGGGTTTGAACAGGTCAGTATTGCCCATGTTGATCCAGCCAAAACAAAGCTCGCTGAGGAATATCGTGAACATAACCCGGTATATATGGATCAACCAACCGGTTTACCGGCCGTTATGCGTACCGGCAAGAGTGAGTACTACCCGTATATATCGACTGAGATGATAGAGGAGGCTCTCGAAGATGATGATAAGCGCGCGTTTATGCTGAGCTTAAACCTCAGGTCAATCATCATCGCACCGCTCAAGGTTCGTGATACGGTGGTCGGTGGCATCAGTTTCGTGTCCTCTGACTCGGGGCGATATTATACAAAAGACGATCTGGCAATGATCGAGGAGCTGGCTGCTCGTGTTTCACTCGCGCTCACGAACTCACGTTTATACGAAGAAGCGCAGCGAGAGATCAAGACACGTCAAAAACTTGAGCATGAGTTGCTGCTCGAAAAGCAAAAACTCGAGTCGCGAGTAAAGGAGCGCACCAAACAACTGATCCTGACGAACGAAGGCTTGCGTGACGAGATAATCAAACGCCACACTATCGAACGAGAGTTGCAGAAAAAGACCGAGAGCTTGGAGCAGAGCAACCGCGAGCTCGAAGATTTTGCCTATGTCGCGTCCCATGACCTTCAGGAGCCCCTCCGCAAGATCCAAGCATTTAGCGATCTTTTGCTGAGTGAATATAGCGATAGGATTGGTGAGGGCGTCGACTATGTCAAACGCATGGAGAGCGCTGCATCTCGCATGAGTACGCTCATCCAAGACTTACTATCATTTTCACGAGTTACGACGAGAAAAAACCCCAAGCAAAAAGTTGATCTGCAGGGAATCGTCGAGGACGTTATCGTTGACCTCGAGTCACGTATCGAAGCCGTCGGTGGTACGGTCAGGGTTGGCGAGCTTCCAACAGTTATCGCTGACCCAACACATATGCGGCAACTCTTTCAGAACCTGATCGGTAACGCGCTCAAGTTCCATAAACCGGACGAAAAGCCGGTCGTTGAACTGTCATCACGAATCATCGGAGAATATTGGGAAATCAGAGTCAAAGACAACGGCATTGGTTTTGATGAAAAGTATATAGATAAAATCTTTTCTGTTTTTCAGCGCCTGCACGGCCGAGATAGCTACGAAGGCACGGGCATCGGTCTCGCGGTTTGCCGCAAGATAGTCGAGCGGTATGATGGTAGTATTACGGCTGTTAGTAAAAAGGATAAAGGTGCAACGTTTACCGTACGCTTGCCGAGAGATAGTAAGGAGAAACGACACAGATGACAAACCCAAACGACGCAATAGTGATACTCATGGCCGACGATGACGACGATGATTTCATGTTGACTAAGAAAGCGCTTCAGGAGAGCAAACTACTCAACGAGTTGATTCGTGTTAAGGATGGCGAGGAGCGTTTGGACTATTTGAATGGACGCGGTGACTATGCTGACGGTAGCGCTGTTCGGCCAGGTGTTATATTGCTTGATCTCAACATGCCTCGCAAAGACGGTCGGGAAGCGCTGCGTGAGATAAAAACTGACGAAAACCTTCGAGGTATTCCCGTCGTCGTGTTTACGACGTCGAAAGCGGAAGAGGACATCTACCGCTCCTATCAACTTGGCGTTAACTCGTTTATCACAAAGCCGGTTACCTTTGAAAGTCTGATAGCGGTCATGCAAACACTTGGGAAATATTGGTTCGAAATAGTAGAGTTGCCACAGCATAGTAATGGATTTTCAAAATCTTAAAGACGTACGAGTACTGCTGATCGATGACGATGAGGACGACTACCTCATCATTAAACGAACGTTTCAGCAGATAGACGATTCGCCCTTTTTGCTTGAGTGGACGGATTCGTTTTCTGATGCCAAAAAACAGATAGCTGCCGAAAAGCACGACATTTACCTGATTGATTATCGGCTAGGCGAACACGATGGGCTTGAGCTTCTCAGGTATGCGCAGCCGGAAAACCGTACCCAGCCGTTTATACTGTTGACCGGTGTTGATAGCCAGGGCCTCGAATGGAAATCATTGGAGTTGGCCGCCTCAGATTACCTGGTCAAGGGCGCCTTCAACGCGCAGTTGCTTTCCCGTACGCTCTACTACGCGTTGCAGCGAAAGTACCTTGAGGCGCAGCGGCTCGAGTATCTTCTCGATCTAAACCGGAGCAAAGACGAGTTTATCTCGATCGCGTCACACCAACTCCGTACCCCTGCGACTGCGGTCAAGCAGTATCTCGGTATGCTCCTCGAAGGCTTTGCCGGAACGCTCGAAGGCACCCAGCACCAGCTGCTCGATAAGGCCTATGAAAGCAATGAGCGTCAGCTAAAGATAGTCTCTGACTTGCTCAAGGTTGCCCAGGTCGATGCGGGCAAGGTCATGCTCCGCAAATCCTCAGCGGCTGTCGACGGGCTAGTCGAAGATGTTTTGAAGGATCTCAGGAGCGTGTTCAAGGATCGCAAGCAAACGGTCGAGTTCACGCACCCAAAGAAAAAAATCATTCTCGATATCGATATCGCCTCAATCCGCATGGTGCTTGAGAACATTATAGATAACGCCAGTAAGTACTCCGAGCAACATACGACGATCCAGGTTGATGCTGAGGATGATGGAGAGTTTGCCGTTATCCATATCATCGATGAAGGGGTTGGTATTGATCCAGATGCAACGATACGTTTGTTTGAGAAATTTTCTCGTTTAGACAACTCTCTTTCTACGAAAGTAGGAGGAACTGGTCTCGGGTTGTACTGGGCCAAAAAAATTATCGATCTTCATGAGGGCGATATCAGCTTTGCGCCAAACGATAAACGCGGGACAATCTTTACGATAAAGTTACCCAAAAATGATAAAGTGTAAAAAATGTCACTATTTTCCCACATCAAGGTGAGTACTATGGGAGAAGACAATGAGAGGAAGAGCAACATGACCAAGCAGGCAAAGATATTGATCGTCGAGGACGATGTTGATTTAAATAGTGCGTATAACACTATTCTTAGCTCTGCCGGCTATCAGGTTAGCTCTGCTCATAACGGCGAAGAGGCCTTGCAAGAAATAGAAAAGAACGGTGATCCACACATCATGTTCCTCGACCTGCGTATGCCGGTGATGGATGGGATAGAGTTTCTAGAAAAATACCAAGCACCAAAGCATAAAGACACGACAATCATCGTTTTTAGTAACTACGATGCTCAAAAAGAAGTTGATAAGGCTTACGATCTCGGTGCACATCGCTATGTCCTAAAGGCGCGCGCCTCACCTCGCGAACTTATCCGTATCACCAAAGACACGCTTGCCGAAGAAGACTAGAGTAGTTTGAGGTCGCGGAAACTGTCCTCGCCGAGGAACTGCTCGAGACGGTGCTTATCGATCGTATACACAGAGCCGGCGTAGGAGATAATCCCTTTATCCTTGAGCACCTTGAGGTTTTTCGTCGTGCTCTCCCTAGTTAGTCCGACAAGACTAGCGATCATCAGTTGGCTCAGTTTGATGTTGATCGTGTGTAGGCCTGCCTTTTTCTCGACACCGTAGCGAAAAAGCAGGTAGTAGAGCGTAAAGCCGATCTTTTCAACAGCTCGTGACTGCTCGAGCCCGGTAATTCGTAGCTGCATGGCCGTGTATTGACTGCCGACGAAACGGAGCATGGAGCGGAGCATGTCTGGGCTCTCTGTGAGAGCGTGGCCGAAGTCTTCCTTTGAGACACTCATCAACCGTGCATCCGTCACGGCATCGTAATAGAACAAGCTGGTCGTCGTTTCGCCGAGTACCCAGGTGAGCGGAAAGACGTCACCCTTGCTGTAGAGCTCCACGACCCGTTCTTCTCCATTCGAGGTGATGGTATAGGCGCGGATGACGCCGTCGCGAACAACCATCGCCCGACGTGGGACCTCTCCCTGAAAAAGGACGTTCGCGCCCTTTTTTACGACACGCAGTGTGCTTTTTGGCCGTAGCTGTTGGATTAGACTATCCATTTCTATACCTTATTATACCGCCCCTAGTCTTCTGGTGAAAATTATCACATGGTTTGAGTAAGTTGTGTCACAGCTAGTCGGACTGCTGGCCACTATAGTACTTAGATAGAAGCACCACGAAGTTTAACTTAAGTGAGGTGGAGCGAACGTAAAATCATTTTTGGAGGGTAGGATGTATCACTATTCACAGCATGAGCTTGATATGAAAATCCAGGCTTTCAAAACAAAAAAGATGAAAGAATTCCCCGGGCTCGACGAAGAACTGTCCTTTATAGCTGATATTGAGCCGATCGAAAAACGTGATGCCGTCAGTCGAAAGCAGGTCTTCCCGATCTTGCGACTTAACACGCAGTACTAAAATTAGGTTAGTGGGAGGTTAGTATGTCACGCACAAAAAGAAGTAACGAAAAGTTCACCCAGGAGTCGCGACTTGCGACACCGTACAAAAGACACCAGCGGCGGAAACTACTTCGAGAGTTTGAAAGGGAGTATATTGGGCACAATAAGAACCCTATGATTGAACTCTAAATTTACAGGCACCTGAAATCCGTAAAAACACCCATAGCACAATGGGTGTTTTTACATTAGGAAACGTGTTTGCAAATAAGGCAAAGATATAAACATGTAACAAATATCACATACAGTTGCTAGGCCGGCTTGTTACGCTGGAAACAAGTCAGGAAAGGAGGCTGAAAATGACCGGAAATAAACCCTTGATCGCTAGCGTGCTGATCTTTGTACTAGCCCTTATCTATGGCGGCATCTACCAATCCAGCTCATTTCTTATGAGTTTGGCTGATACGTCGCTCCCATACACGGTGCTGCGAGGCGGTGTCGCGGTACTGCTCGTTATACTGCTACTGTCGAAACCGCCGCGCTCGTATCTCGTACGAATGATTGTCGGTATCGCCTCGGTAGTGCTGGCAGCTCTGTCGATAGGAATGCTCTATAGCTATGAGGTGCGTGTATTTGATGCGGTCGTATTCCTTGAGGTTGCCATCATCTTTGCCCTTGAAGCTCTCGAAGTCCGCACGATACACGTCAAAGAAAAGTACTTACCTCCTAAGAAAATCAACGTTAGGACTGCGTAGGCAGTTGCGATACATCGACAGTTTTGATGTTAATATAGAGAAACGATGGTACGACAAGGCAGATACACGAAACGGCCGGGTACGGTGCAGCGCAGTCGGAACTTTTTTAGACGACACTGGCAGACATTCCAAGGACTGAGCCGGCGCAAAAAAATACTCCTTATCGCGACACCGATAGTTGCTTTTCTCGTCCTTACGCCGATCATAACGTACTTGGTTCTGCTTCGCGACATCAGTGATCCGGAACGCCTGATGAACCGGAATAATACCGGGGTTCAGCTCGTTGATGTACATAACGAGGTCTTTTTTAGTACCGGTTCGAATAAAGCACTTGAGAGGCTAAGTCTGGATCAGATATCCGACTTTACCGAAAAAGCCCTCATCGCCAGCGAGGACAAGTCATTTTACCAACATGAAGGTTTCTCGGTGCGAGCGATCATGGGCGCCGTGTATAACAACCTCACGGGTGCTGCCGGGGGAGGTTCGACCCTGACCCAGCAGCTAGTCAAAAACACCTTGCTCTCGAGCGAGCGGTCATTCCTGCGCAAGTACCAAGAACTGTTCATGGCAATCGCGGTTGAGCAGAAATACACCAAGGACGAGATACTTGATATGTACCTCAACTCGGTTTTCTTTGGTGAAGGTGCATTTGGTATCGATGAAGCAGCGAAGGTTTATTTCAACAAACCTGCGAGCGATCTGACGCTAGCCGAGAGCTCGATGCTGATCGGGCTGCTGCCCGCACCAGGCGCGTATTCGCCGATCAACGGTGACCAAGAGAAGGCAAAGCAACGTCAGACATACGTGCTCAAGCGCATGGTTGAGGACGGCATGATTACTAGTGCCGAGAAAGACGCCGCTCTATCCGAACAGCTCGCCTACGCCGAGGTAAAGCCGGTAGTATACGAAAACGCGTCGCACTTCACAGAGATGGTTCTAAATGAGTTGTACGACAAGTACGGCGAGGAAAAAACCAAACGTTCAGGCTACAGGGTGATGACCACGCTCGACCTCGCTTGGCAAAAACAAGCCGAGTCAATCATCTCGGATCGCATTGCCATTAGCGCTTCTGGCGGTGGTCGTAACGCGGCGCTTGTCGCCATCGACCCAAAGACCGGCGCAGTTCGATCACTCGTTGGTAGTGTAGATTACGATGACCCAGTGTTCGGTAAAGTAAACATGGCGACGACCGCCCGGCAGCCGGGTTCGAGTTTTAAGCCGATTTATTTCACTGAGGCAATCGATCAAAAAGTGATCACGGCGGCAACTGTCATCCAGGACGAAGCAACCGATTTCGGTGGGTACAAGCCGAACAACTATGACTTCAAATTCCGGGGCGACATCACGGTACGAAACGCGCTCGCTCAGTCGCTCAATATACCGGCAGTAAAAGTCATGGAGAAGCTCGGAGTCAAAGAGGCGATCAGCAAAGCCCGCGAG
>CAMPIR010000017.1 GCA_946886435.1 uncultured Candidatus Saccharibacteria bacterium
CGGCATACGAGATTACTACGCGTCTCGTGGGCTCGGATGTGTATAAGAGACAGCTCGTGGTACAATAGAAGAGTCAAAACGTAGTAGAGAGGGAGAGGCTGTATGTCTAGTATTGACCAACAATTCATCGAGTACATAGTCAAATCGCTTGTCGGCAACCCCGATGCAGTAAAGGTCGATCGTACTATCGATGAAAAGGGAGTTTTGCTCGAGCTCACCGTTGATCCGGAGGATCTTGGCCGTGTTATCGGCAAACGAGGCTCTACAGCACAGAGCCTACGCTCTCTACTCCGTGCACTGGGCACCAAGAACGATGCACGCTATAACCTAAAGATAGTCGACGTCGACCGTCCAGAAGGCGAACGGGGCGGAGCCGCGCGACCAGAGGATACTAGTTCATCAGACGATAGCGATAGCCAGGGTGTGGATAACTATGACACTGAAACTGTGGATAACGAATCTGACCGCGTCAAGAACACCCGAAAAGAGCTTGCAGAGCTCGACGATCTCGATATATAATCGTCTTAGTTCAAAGAAACAAATCTGAACTGCGAGAAATTGGAAGTCTACATCTAGTAGCTTCTGACCAAGAACAACCGCTCTACGCGAGCAAACCATAGGTTTGAGAGCCTTGTATGTGTCAAGAAACCCGGCCATTGCGCCGGGTTTCTTGATGGGAAGAAGCAGCCCCTCATGGACAGCTACCCCCGTACCTGATAGGCTAGAACAGATGAAAAAATTCCAAGTGATTACGTTGTTTCCCGACATGTTCAAGGGAGTTTTTGAGAACTCGATGATGTGGAAGGCACAAAAGGACGGCATTGTTGAGCTCTCGACGATCGACCTTCGTGAGTTTGGCCTCGGTCCGCGCCGAACGGTGGATGACACGCCGTATGGTGGCGGTGACGGTATGCTGTTGATGATCGAGCCGCTTTGGAACGCGGTTAGATCGGCAAAAGAGAACGACCCGAGCGCGAAAGTACTCATCATGACGCCACGGGGGGCCCGCTGGAAGCAGGCGCTCGCGAAGTCGTATGCCGACGCAGATCACGGTTATGTCTTTATCTGTGGCCGTTATGAAGGCTATGACGAGCGCATCCTCGAACTCGTCGATGCCGAAGTGAGCGTTGGAGATTATGTACTCACTGGCGGCGAACTGCCAGCTATGACGATCGTCGATAGTATCGTCCGACTGATGCCAGGTGTGCTCGGTGGCGAGGCGAGTGCCGAAATCGAGAGCTTCTCGGACGGCGAGACGCTCGAGTTTCCGCAGTACACACGGCCGTTAGACTTCGAAGGCATGAAAGTGCCCGGCGTCCTACTCAGCGGCAACCACGGTGAGATCGCCAAATGGCGCACTGCTCATTCCAAGAAAATAAAAAACTAATTCCTTACAGCGAGCGATAGCGACGACTTCAGGGGTAGGAAGTTTTGTGTGGTGAATTTATTTCACTAATATAAACGGGAAGGGCAAGCCCTTCCCTAGGTCAGTTACCGTTAATGCCCAGACAGGGGTCTGGGCATTGAGAGTTGTGGTGGAGACAAACAGGCGATCCGAATCCGAATTTCGTTTTTTGGGTTTGAAATGTTTTTGTTTTCGTTATCGCTTAAAAGAACTCTACCGCCTGGGCAGCAAAAGCACAAGGGTTTTTGGTAAAAATACAACAAAAGAGTGTATTTTCTGCCATCTTGGTACAATGGTATACAGCAACCATAGGAGGAAACAACGATGATAAAAACCGCTTTTGCCCACTGTGATATCCCTTGCGGTATCTACGAAACCGATACGATGACGCACTCTGCCGAGACCTGTCGTCGTATGATTCAAAAAATAGAAGAGCTCGGCGAGCTAGACTCGGTCGAAAAACACAATACGTTCGTTCGGAGCGTGATGAACAAAGAAAAGCATGCCCAGAAGGTAAAGCACGAGCTCTACGTCCTATGGAGTGACTACTTTAAGCCGCAACACGTCGAGAAGTATCCCGACCTTCATGACAAGCTATGGCAGGCAGCCAAGCAGGCAAGTACTGTCAAGCAGACGGTAAGTATGGACGAGACAAACAAGCTCATCGACATGGTGCACGACGTTGCCCACCTCTTCGTCGAGACCAAACAGGCGTGATCAGGCTTCGTCGGATTTCCGGCGATAGCATGGCTCCTGCGCTGCGAGACGGTGCAATCGTCGTCTTTTTCTCCCGTCCACCGCGCGCCGGGTCTATCGTCTTAGCTGAGTATGGCGGACGCGAGATTGTGAAGCGTGTCGAACGGATAAGTGGGGATATGTTCTATCTCGTGGGCGATAACCGACAGGAGAGCACCGACAGTCGTCACTATGGAACTCTGAGCAAAAGCGCTATACTCGGGGTTAGTATGATAACGTTGCCGTCTGCCGTGAAACCACCGAAACCCGTTAAGCCATACGGCATCTTGCTCGGTCGGATCGCCGCTGCAATCTTGATTATAATGGCTCTCATCCACCTCTTTCGCATCGACACGTTCATCCCAACACTCGACAATCTTATGCCAGGCGGCCAGCTGATCGCTAGTGTAACCGCTATGGTGATTATCCTCAGTGAAGTTTTCGCCGTGCCGTTTGCGCTTCGTATGAAGCTCAGCCCGCTTGCCCATGTCGTTAGTGGTTTGCTGCTGGCGTTTGCGCCGCTGTGGTGGTTGCTGGTCGGTATCTGGAGCTTTGGATTCCCGGGCAGCATCGGTATCTTTGGTTCTTTTCTGGACGTTCCGAGCGCGGCGCTCGTTCTCGTCGTGTGCTTTCTCTGGGTGGCGTTCAACTACTATACGCTTTATACACTTGGCTATAACCGCCTCAAACTCCGTCCATTGTTGAAGAAATAGCGTATTTTTGCTACTATTACACCTGTTGTTCGTTTGGACGATGGGGATTGGCCAAGTGGTAAGGCGCCGGGTTCTGGTCCCGTGATCGGGGGTTCGAATCCCTCATCCCCAGCCAAGATAAAAGACGTAGGTCCTCGGGATTTACGTCTTTTATCTTAGTTTTGTGGTTGGGATTCGAACGGGAACAAAAGTCTTTGTTCCCCGGCACTTCCGGAGATTAATCGACAAAAGCGAATCCCTCATCCCCAGCCAGGAAAAATGTCGTAGGTCTTTTGATCTACGACATTTTTCTTTGATTTGTGGTTTATGTTTTGATTGTGCTATCAAGATAAAACATTATATAGTTTAGTTTATGTATATGGCCTTATGGCAAACGAAACGGCAAAAACTCATCACCTCAACTGTTGTCGGCTTTGCAGTGACGCTTGTGGCTGCCGCATCGGTTTATGCATACAATGCCTACAGCGATAGGGTGGGGACAGCAAGTCCGCACCAAAAGAACACCAGCAGCGAAACACAACCAACTGATAAAGCAGCCAAAAATAGCGAAGATGCACCAGCCGCTACCGCAAAAAAAGAGACACAAGCAAAGCCGTCATCTCCAAAACCAGTCACTAAGACGCCTTCTCCTGGCGCCTCAGCTGTACCTTCTCCCTCGTCACCAGCGCCGGCATCGTCCGAGAGCGGCTGTACTCAAGCCGGAACGGGACAAGGGGGGTATCCTTTACCCAATCTTGTCGGTCGCGCAAATGAGTGTAATACGGGTCCGCGTTATGCCTGCACGACCACCCAGGGCACTCTGGTCACTTCCTATCATGGTCAGGTTATTGATCGTGTATGCATCAATGGCACCCTAGAGATTAGGCACAATAATGTCACGGTGCGTGATGTTCTCGTTATGGGTACCGGCTCGTATGCGCTGGATATCGGCCAGAACACGGCGATTTGTCCGTCGAACCTGCGGGTAGAATATACCGAGATCAATATGACCAACGCCGGCAATATGGATTGGGGTATATATCAACGATGTGCAGGTGGGCATGTCTTTGATCACATCACGGTGCTCTATGCTGGTCGCGGCATGATGACGTATGGCAATCTCACCTTGAATCAATCGTATATATACTCTAACCGGACTGAAACTGGTGCACACCGAACCGCTTTTTCTACACACGGCGGTACTAATTTCACTATCACTGGCAATACTCTCATATGTGTAAATACGGGCTGTTCATCATCACTCAATATCTATAGCGATTATGCGCCAGCTACGAACGTGCTTATTCAGGGAAATCTAGTTGCCGGCGGATCTATATGTATGCGTGGAGGTGAGACTCATGCATACGCTACTCAGACTCGTGATATTCGCGTACTCAATAACCGATTCTCAACTGTTTATGCACCTGAATGCGGCACTTTGCAGGCGTTTGCACAGTTCGATGAAAGCGCACCGGGCAACGTTCGTTCGGGCAATGTTTATTACGAAAGCGGATTGCCTATCCCTGGCGAGTAGGCGTAAGGCCGCTATCGCGCGTTAAGATTATCCGGAGTGCATATCAGAATCTACGGGGCGTTTCTTACGTTTGGTGTCGCCGGTGTTGTGAAAAATCCTTGACATCTTCAGTGGTTGGCGTTATTCTCACCTAAAGTGCTTTATGTAAATACTGTGAGAGGTATTATGAATACAAAAAACAGACGAAAAAACGTAATACAGCTGCTGTCAGGTGTAGTTGCTAATGGAAGCAACAGATACCACTATAAGCTCAAAAAGACTCAACCTCGACGTGTGTCGAGTATTTTTGCTTTTGCACTAGTCGCGGCAGTGACTCTATTTCAGGCAATTAGTCCTCAAGGTGCCGTCGCGGCAACAGGGGATGTCACTGCGGTGAGAATCTCGGCTTCGACTATCCACAAAGGGTGGGTGGCGGAGATTGACATGGAGGGCATGGCTGCTGGTGGCACATATAATATGGGCTTTACACCGAGTACGGCAGGCAACTTGGTCGATGCAAACGCTAACATCAAGTTTACAGTCACCTCGCCCGGATACGATGCGGCTGGAAACGCAACAACAACAACTCGGACGGTGTATGGAACGAATTTTTTACGACAGCCGTACCCAAACCAATCACTTGCAGATGAAACGATTGGTGCTGGTATCGTAACGTTACGTGTTGCATTGTCGGAGTTCATATACGCGGGAGAAACCGTCACTGCAGATATCGGTGCGGGTTTTTACACGGCAAGTAGTGTTTCGAACTCGGCTGCAACGGGGGTGACGGTCGTAAATAATTCAACCAGCGCGTATCCGAAGCCTGTCGGTAGGTGGGCTTGGCCACCGTACGAACGAGTAAAAAGCGACTTCTTACTAGAGGCGGTCGCCTTTCATCGCTTTGGTCGTGACGCAAAACCACTTGCTGCTGTAAAGTTCACTTGCACAGACGAGAGTACTAACTCGGTTACGATGACGGTCAATGATATGACAGTTTCGACACGAGAAGATTCTGCAAATACAGGCTCAAAGGTTTTAGTGTATGCAGCGACTATACCGATAACTAGTTTTACTCAGGGTGATGTTATCACCTGTAATTTTGTCGCATACCCATGGGTCGGCGATAGCAGTTCAGTGCTAAACAGTGACTTGGTTGCCAACGGCGGAGACGGGTTTGCTCAACCCGACGAAAGACTCGGACCATTAGCGCTTTTGAACGATAAGGACGGAACCTATGGAGAGCCATGCGCCATAGTTTCATCAACAGGTCAAGCATCCAACCTCAGTACGTGGGTTTATCCAAGCTGTGCGCAGGCTGAAGCCGCATACGCCGGTGATAATACCCTTGCCTATGCCGATATCGGTCGAGCTGCGCAGGCGATTAGAAGCTACAACAACACAAATCATGGTCACAACGATCCTGGCGGGGGAACGATAGAGCTCCTTGCGCAGAATTACTCCACACCAGGTACCGCTCCTAGCACGACACTTGGGACACAAGAGACGTGGCTTACGATCCAGCCTGCTTCGACTGTTCCGTGTCACACGCCGGTGATCAATGCAAACAGCAACAATGATCTGATGGCACAAAAGCTGAAGTATTCTTGCCTCTCTACGTCAACCACAACCGGCAATACCTTTAGGGGCGATATCGCCTATAACGATATCTTATGGCTCGATAGAATGAAACTGAACTCTACCGAACCCGCACCTATCCGGTACTGGGACACCATGTATGCTACTGGCAATACGGTTGATGCATTGACGAACGGGTTTAGCGGATTGTACGCCGCGGTTATGTGGCCATCGGGCTTGGTACGGGGCAACCACTACACTCTTCTAGACACTACTACCGCTCTTCCTCTGTACGGGCTACTCAATACCGTGATAGGGAATAAAAACATTATTCCTAAAGCAAACTTCACTGACGGCGTGCGTAATCTCAGCGACAACTCGATCTACGCTTTTAATACGGTCTTGAATAGTAATAACTCCAACCCTGAAATACATATTCACAGCACCACGGCATCGAACTTTACGCACGGGATAGCAATCGTACAAAATGTTATAGAGGCAACCCTGAGTGCTCAGCCGGTGGTTGCAATCGAGAACATGGGAGGTACAGACTCAATCAGTAACCTCATCTTTTGGCACAATACCACTCGTGGTCAGAGGTCGAACGTCGCCTATGCTTCAGACTCGGCACATTGTAGTGAGCCGCTACCGTTCTTCACGAACTGGAGTTGGAAATATAATATTGAATCAAACCATAATCATATTGATGAAGTCAGGTCGGATCACGGCTGTCCCGCGGATGGTGGACGTATTGGTAACTGGAGTATGAATTATTCGGTTGGTGGGGCTGGAAACGCAAGAGCGGTGGGTAGTGGGCCTTCGTGGAGCCAACCTGACTACTTAGGACTGTTTAGCGTTGGCGTGCCTTCGGTGGCAGGTTTCGTCAGCGACCTCTCAAGTACCGAGTATGGTGGCGCTGGAGGAGGTGGCGGTGACTATCGACTAACTGCGAGCTCATCGCTGCGCAATGTTATTCCTAGCAACCAGGCCGTTCTTCCATACGATCTAGATGGTAGTGCGAGGTATAACACAGGCCAGGGTGCTATCGGTGGATATGAGTTCTCATCCGCTGACGCAACAGCACCAGTTGTGACAACCTTTACGGTTCCTCCTACCTCTTCAACGCTCACTGTGTCTGGTATCACACTCACTGCATCTGATGATGTAGCTGTTAGTGGCTATATGATTACCGAGTCGTCAACAGCCCCGGCCGCTGCCGATGGAGGGTGGACGGTGACTGCGCCGACTGATTATACCTTTGCCACATATGGGTCTAAAACGCTCTACGCATGGGCGAAAGATGCCGCCGGTAACGTCTCCCTCAGCGCGAGCGATACGGTAGAGGTGACTGAGCCTGCTCCGACTACCTACACTATCGGTGGCACAACGAGCGGCCTGGCAGGTACTGTGGTGCTGCAGAACAATGGTGGTGATGACCTCAGCGTCAGTACTGGAACATTCACCTTTGGGACGGCTCTGGTCTCTGGTGCAGCCTATGACGTGAGTGTGCTAACCCAGCCTACCGGCCAAACCTGCACAGTCTCAGACGGTTCAGGGGCGGTTGCTAACGCAAACGTTACTAATGTTACTGTCTCGTGTTCAAACAACCCTACACCTACTCATACGATCGGCGGCACAACAAACGGCTTGACGGGTACGGTGGTTCTACAAAATAACGGTGGTGATAATTTGAGCGTTACCGCCGGAACATTCATCTTTGGTACAAGTTTGAATGAAGGAGCTACGTATAACGTTACCGTTCTAACTCAACCTGCAGGGCAAACCTGCACAGTTGCTGATAGCTCAGGAACGGTCGCCACTGCGGATATCACTGATATTAACGTGACATGCACGAACAACCCTGTGCCTACCTACACCATCGGCGGCACAACGAGTGGCCTGACGGGCACAGTGGTGCTGCAGGACAACGGTGGCGATAACCTAAGCGTGAATACGGGATCGTTTACCTTCGGTACGGCTCTAATCTCTGGTGCGGCCTACAACGTGAGTGTGCTGACCCAGCCTGCAGGACAGAGCTGTACGGTTTCAAATGGTTCCGGTGTCGTGGCGAGCTCAAATATAAATAACGTTGTCGTTACTTGTGCGAACGTGCCCGGTACTATCACAGACACTGTTGAGCTCAACACTATTCCATCAGGTGACAATCAGGCGACGAATAATGCGTTACGAAATGGCATCCTGTCGGTTAGCTCTACCTCATGCTATACCTTGGATGACCCGAGTGTAGAGACATATGCCGTAAACGGGATAACTGCACCTGATCAGAACGTTGCCCTTATCGGTGGAATTGCCTTCCGGGTAACGTGTATTACAAACGGCGGTACGGCCAATGTGGAACTTCTCCTCGATGCTCATTACGCCGACGTGACGAAACTTCGGGTGTACAAGCAGCTGGATTCTACACCAGGTGCGGCTCTCACAGATATTACCGATCAAATAACCTTTACGACTACAACCGTGGACGGAGCCACAAAAACCGTGATCAACTACGCCCTTACTGATGGTGGTCAGCTCGATGAAGATGGTGCGAGCGATGGCAGCATTGTCGATCCAATATATATTGGTGAGGTATTGGCTGCAACTACGGTAGATGATCCTCCATCTACCGCTACGGATTCACTCGCTCAAACGGGAGCGAATATATTTAGTGCGGTAGCGGTGAGTGTGATGGCGATACTTTTGGCCGTGCTGAAGCTGCGAGTATACGCACGACAGTAGAGCCTCGTCGGTAGGGGTATTTTATGATACCCCTACCTCTATGCCTACTGGAAGATATGGGGATTTTTCACAGCGTGCATATGGGATTATCGCTACAATTCAAATATGAACACTATAGCGCAAGCATTTAAGACCGTGCCCCGAAGCTACTTTTTATCGGATGATGAGGAGGAATCGGCTGGTTTGGATATGCCGTTACCTATCGGCTATGGCCAGACTAATAGTCAGCCATCGACAGTGCGCCAGATGCTGGAATGGCTCGAGGTGCAGCAAGGGGATATGATCTTGGATGTCGGCTCAGGCTCAGGTTGGACAACCGCGTTACTCGCCTATATAACGGGCTCTACGGGTTTCGTGTACGGTGTCGAGGTGGTCCCAGAGCTGGTAGAAATCGGACGACAGAATTGTAATCGCGTCGGTGTGAAAAACGCGAGTATTCAAGAAGCAGGAGACACGCTAGGGCTACCAGAGCATGCTCCCTACGATCGAATACTGGTGAGCGCAGCGACGAGTAAGCTTCCTGAAGAGCTGATTACTCAACTGAAGACAGCGGGCAGGATGGTTATTCCGGTCGAGCAAAGTATATATGTCATCGATAAAATCAGCCAAGATGAGTTTGAGGGATACGAGTATCCGGGGTTCGTATTTGTGCCTCTTGTGTAATATGCGGATCCGTAACGGAGAAGATAGTGCTTGTGAAATTGACCCCCATAGCCATAAACGTTAAAATAAATAAACAATTAAACAGGTGTTAAAGTATGAAATTAGCCTTCAGGGAAAAGTTAGTCAAACAGGGTGATGTTACTCGTTTCGTATTTACGCCCGAGGAGCCGGTCAGCTGGAAGCCCGGGCAGTACATCCACTACAAGCTTCCGCATGAGGGCGCAGATGATCGAGGCAATGAGCGTTGGTTTACGATATCGAGCGCCCCATATGAAAAGGATATCTGGATTACAACTCGTATATATGGCGACAAAGGCAGTTCGTTCAAACAAAAGCTGATGAGTCTGCAACCTGGCGAGGTTATCGAAGCGGATGAACCTGGCGGCAGCTTTACGGTCGATGACCCGAGCCGCGAGTATGTGTTTGTGGCTGGCGGTGTCGGCATCACGCCGTTTCGTTCTATCCTCAGCCAGCTTCACCATGAGGGCGAGAACATTCGTGTCGAGCTCCTATACGCAAACCGTGACGACAGTACTACGGCTTTTAAGGATGAGTTGGAGGCGATCAGCCAGGAGCGTCCTGGCTTCAATATCACGTACTACAACGGCGATAACCTCATCGATGAATCCGCCCTACGCGCGGCGGGCGCAAAGCTAAACGACCCGATATACTACGTCTCCGGCCCTGAGCCAATGGTCGAGGCCTTTGAGAAGGTACTCGCCGACATGGGAATCGATACGGAACATTCAAAGTTCGACTACTTCCCAGGTTACGAAGGTGTGTAATGTTATCCCCAAGGGAACATAAGAATCTCGAGAACTACGTCCAGGGCATAGACGTGAGCCGGATGGCGACCGCCTTTGACGCCCTAGGTGAGCCGAAGCGGTGCCTGATATTTCGGGCTCTACTGAGAGAAAACAATGCTATCGTCGGACAACTAGCCAGTGCAGTCGGTATATCGGAGTCGCTGGCCTCGCAGCATCTGAAGATTTTACTCCAGGCAGGGCTCATCGAGAGAAATAAAATCGGTAAAAATGTGTATTACCGTGTCAACAAAAACGATTCCTTGGTGCGCGCGCTCAAAAAAGCCGTCGAAAGCTAACGCTGGCGACCCCCAGGTTTGTTATACTGACAAACAGATAACGAATGGCATAATCACTGAGTGTATCGCTCTGTAATACAAACGAGGGGAACGCGTGGGAATAATCAGCACAAAAAAACTAACCAAGGTCTATGGAAAAGGAGAGTCTCGTTTTGTTGCGCTTGATGGCGTCTCGCTTGACTTTAGCCAGGGTGAGTCCATCGCGATAGTCGGCAAGAGCGGTTCGGGCAAGAGCACGCTGATGCATATACTAGCGCTACTCGACTCACCGACCCAGGGCGCCGTGCTGATTGACGGCAAGGACTCAACTGAGCTGTCTCGGCGGCAAAAAGATAGACTGCGGAACGAGGAGTTCGGCTTTGTGTTCCAGCAGTTTTTCCTCAACGCTAACCACAGCGTACTCGAAAATGTTATCTTGCCACTCAAAATCGCAGGCGTTGGTCGTCGCGAACGCAACCGTCTTGGCATGAAAGCCCTTGTCGATGTCGAGCTTGATTCAAAAGCAAACAACAAAGCTAACGACCTCAGCGGAGGCCAAAAGCAGCGTGTGGTCATCGCACGGGCACTCATCAACACACCGAAGGTAATCTTTGCCGATGAGCCAACTGGTAACCTCGATAGTGTCACCGGTCGAAAGATCGAAGACATGCTGTTTTCGCTCAACAAATCAAAAAACATAACCCTTATGATTGTGACGCATGATGAAGAGCTCGCTAAACGGTGCAGCAGGATCATTCGCATCAAAGACGGAAAGATAGAAAAGGAGAGCAAATAAATGAAGCTTCGTGATGTGATCGGGTCGGCTACCTCCAACATGATGCGTAGCAAGGTCAGGACGATACTAACCATCATCGCGGTCTTTATCGGCGCCTTTACTATCACTATGACGCTCGGCATCAGCGCCGGCATCTCTCGTTATATCGACGAGCAGGTTAGTAGTATCGGTGCCGAGGACGTCGTTGTCATACAGCCGAAAATCGACATAGATCAAGGCTCTGGGCCAAAAGAGTATGATCCAAAAGAAAATGCCGCAGCGAGTGGTCAAGCTGCCTTTATGACCTCGATGCTCGATAGCGACGATGTGCAGACGATAAAGAAAGAGAAGAGACTGGATGATATCCGACCGATGCTACTCGTAACTCCCGATTATATCGCTGGAAAAAGTGATAAAAAATACCAACTCAGCATTCAACAGGCTATAGAAAGTACGAGATTTGAGTATGTCGCAGGAGGGCTGCCGGACAATGGGAGTGATCAAGCTGAGATATTGATCTCAAAGGATTACGTTGAGCTGCTTGGTTTTGACTCGAGCGACGATGCTGTTGGCGAAACGGTTCAAGTCGCAACCTCGACGCCACTTGGTGAACAAAGGGTCGTTGAGGCGATCGTAAGCGGTGTGCAACAAATCTCGATCTTGTCCGAAGG
>CAMPIR010000018.1 GCA_946886435.1 uncultured Candidatus Saccharibacteria bacterium
GAAGGTGGAACGGCTCGCCGGTGTCACGGACTTGCTTGACCCAGTCAGCGGTTTGTTCGATAAGCCGATCGTAGCGCTGGCGTTTGTAGTCCGCGATGTCGAGGTTTACTCGGTGGATAACCGCATCTTTGTTCTTGTGTGTGGTCGAGAGTAGCTGCTGGAACGAACGCAGTGTGTCGCCGCGCTGGCCGATTAGGAATCCATTCAGGTGCGTCGAGGGAATGCCGAGCTCGATAACTTCGTCATCACAGCTAACATGTACGTCAATGTTCAGTCCAAAAAACGACAAGATGTCTTCGATGTATTTCTTCGCGTAGGCGATCGATGCTTCTTTATCCATATCTAGCGTCTCCTCTTCTTTTTCCTCGCTTTGGATTTTTTAGGAGGAGTACTGACGACCTCTGCTTCGGTCGCATTTAGAACACGAACTGTTGTTTCATCTGAGGATTTCTTTTTACCTTTTTTTGATGGTTTATCTGCGATCTCGATCATATCGTCGACATCTTGGTTCAGCAGTAAGTGCTGTTGAACGATCGCAACCGCACTCTGTGAGGCAAAGTAGAGCACTAGCGCCCCCGGTAGGTAAAGACCGATCATAAACGTCATAAACGGGAAAAAGACGATCATTCGGTTCATCATGATAGCGCTCATTTCGCTCTGGTCGACGTTTTTGCCGGCTGCGGAGTCTTTGAATATATCACGCAACTTTTTGTTACTCTCAGGGCTCGGGGTGATCTGACGTGACTGGATGTACTGAAAACCTGCTGCGATAGCGGCTATCAAAAGCACCGGCCAGTAAAAACCGTTGCCATCGAGACCGACGCGAGCGAGATCAACCGTGCCCAGAAGCCGTGTGTCAAACGAGTGGTTTTGTGAGTTGATAATGTTAGCGATCGGCTGTAGCTGTTCAACCGCTGCATAGGTAAAATGAGCAATCTCATCGCGTTTAGTCGTGATGATCTGGATAACGCTATAGAGAGCGATAAAGATAGGCAACTGGATGAACAGCAGGCCGATCGAGCTGAATGGTTTGACGCCTCGCTCACGGTAAAGCTCCATCATCAGCTGGGCTTCGAGCTGCTTGTTGCCCTTGGTTTTGGCTTTTATCTTTTTGAGCTCGGGCTGCAGGGCGCGCATCAGTTTTGTCTGGTGAAGCTGCTTTTTGACAAGCGGCCACATCAACAGACGGACGATTACCGTAAATAGGATCAGGCTGAGACCGAAGTCACCGCCCGGCATAAAGCTATAGATAAGCGCGAGCAGGTTAAAAATCGGTTGGACGATAAATGTATCAAATAAACTCATAGATTGGTCTTATTTTACCAGATATACACCCCCTATGACAGAGGGGTGGTGGTTTTTGGGCTCGTTTTATATAGACGGGCTTGCTTCAGGAGCCCGATCACGTTTTGCTCAACCTCTTCCGGCGTCATCGTTAAGAACTCGGCAGTGAAGACGGTCAAAGAAAAGTCATAGTGCTCAGGGATGTGATCCCAATGCCTACGAACAACTTCAAAGATACGTCGGCGCATCCGGTTACGTTTGACTGCTGATTTGACGACTTTTTTACCAACAACCACGGCAACCCGACTGTGGGTGCGTTGTTTGTTCTCACAGTATTTGAGCAGGATATTGCGGTTGCGAACTGTCAGACCGTTACGGTAAAGGTAGCGGAGACTGCCATGACCATGAAAGCGGAATTGTTGAGATAACATATAGGTAAGTATAGGCGATAGGGGACTTAAAAATAAAAAACGCCCCGGTGGGGCGCTTTTCACTAAACTCGGAGTTCTTAGGCGCTCAGTTTCTTGCGGCCTTTGAGGCGACGAGCCTTGAGGACGAGACGACCGGCTTTTGAAGCCATACGTGCACGAAAGCCGTGAACGCGGGCGCGGTGACGAGTTTTTGGTTGATGGGTTCGCTTTGGCATATAGAGCTACATTGTACTGTAAATCCCCTGTTTTCTCAAGTGTGTATTTGCTTTTTGGTGTTTTCATGACGAAACATAAAATACTTTTCCACAATTGTATCCGGGTTATCCCCAGCTTTACAGGGGTAGTCTTTGATTGTGTAAAACTTTACCTCTATCCCCTCCTCTTTTTGGTTTGTTCTCAGTTATGGTTGTGGAAAACTATGTCGGCCGGTATAGTTGGATGTAGCAAAGTGAGGGTAAAGGTAGACGAATGACAGCAAACGATCATGCTCTTTGGCAGACGGTACTCGGTGAGATCGAGCTAACGGTTTCTCGAGCCGCCTTCGCAACATGGTTCAAGCACACTGAGTTAGTTGGACGCGAAGGAGATATTATCTCGATCGCTGTCCCAAATATATTTGCTAAACAGCAGTTTGAAACGAAGTTTAACCAGGGCGTGATGGATTCACTGCGCAACAATGGTGTCACTGTCGGCTCTATCGCTTATGTCATCAAGGGCTCAAAGCCGCAAAAAGTTGCCGAAACCCGTTCCCCGCTCGCCGAAGCTGTCCGTGATCATGAGCAAAAACGCGAAGAAGGCAAAACAACCAAACCGGTAGTTAGTTCTGGCCTCAACCATCGTTATACCTTCTCTAACTTTATCGTCGGCTCAAGCAATGACCTCGCCTACGCAGCCTGCCAAGCAGTGGCCGCCAACCCGGGAACAAAATATAACCCGCTGTTTCTCTACGGCGGCGTGGGTCTCGGTAAGACTCACCTCGCCCAAGCGGTCGGTAACGAAGTAGTTCGTCGAAAACCAAACACAAAGGTGCTCTATATAAACTCGGAAACGTTCGTGAACGAGTTCCTCGATAGTATCCGTTTCAAGAAAAAGGGTTTTTCGAGTAAATACCGTGGTGTCGATGTCCTCGTTGTCGACGATATGCAGTTTATCGCCGGTAAGGAAAAGACTCAGGAAGAGTTCTTCCACACCTTTAATGCCCTCCATCAAGCCAACAAACAGATCATCATCACCTCTGATAAATCACCGAAAAGCATCCCTACCCTGACCGAGCGCCTTCGTAGCCGGTTCGAATGGGGGATGACGATCGACATCCAGATGCCAGACTTTGAAACGCGCTGCGCCATCCTAGAAGCAAAAGCAAGTGAAAGCGGTGTCGTTATCTCACGAGAAACAGTCGAGTATCTCGCAAATAACATCAAAACCAACATCCGTGAACTCGAGGGTGCCCTCAACCAGCTACTCGCCTTCGCGGAGATGCGTGGTATCGAACCAGATATCCAGACCGCCACCGGTCTGCTCGGAAATGTCCGTCAAAGCCGTCCGTCGCACCTGACACCAAAACAGATCGTTGATCGAACCGCCAAACATTTCCAGATCGAATCAACCGACATAAAGAGTCCGAAACGAGACAAATATATCGTCGTGCCGCGGCAGATAGCTATGTATTTGCTCCGGAGCGAGCTACACCTGAGCTTTCCGCGTATCGCGACCGAACTTGGCCGAAAAGACCACACCACCGCTATCCACTCGGTTGAAAAGATCGAAAAAGCCATCAAGCTCGACTTTATGATCCGCGAGCAAGTCGCCGAGATAAAGGAGAAGCTCTATGCTTGAGGCTACCGCTGAGGCTATTATCGGTAGGCACGGACTCGTTTCTAACGGCTTTCTGCTGTGGAAAGTAGGTGTAAAAAATGTATACAACTACACGGAAAAGCTTGTGGAGTTTCATCCACACAATCCACAGAGGCGCTTTGGAAAAACCCTCTCACCCAACGTTATACCCAGGGCGAGGCAGTTATACCCAGATAATACCCCACCCAATACAACGTCCTTATACACAGTCAAAAATATAAAAACAACAGATAGAGTCGGCCAGTTATACCCAGTATCCACAGAGCCTATTACTACTATTACTACTTATATAATAAGAGGAGGAACAAGCGCATGAAAGTTACAGTCACTCAGGAAAACCTAAACAAAGCCCTTGGTGTTGTTTCACGAGTAGCGAGTAGTAAGACATCCCTACCTGTATTGAACAACATATTACTTCGCACCGAAAACAACCGACTCCTACTTGCAGCAACCAACCTCGAAGTTGCCATCACTGAATACATCGGCGCAAAGGTTACGAGCGAAGGCGCCATCACTATCCCTGCTCGCCTACTCAGTGAGTTTATCGCCAACCTGCCAAAAGGAAATGTCGAACTGAAAGCAGACGGCACAAAACTCCACATCAGTTCAGAAAAATACGTTTCAACTATCAACGGTATGCTTGCTGATGAGTTTCCTGCCCTGCCAGAGATCGAAAGTGCACATACCCTCTCGATAGCTACCAACCTACTAAAAACAGCTATATCTCAGACCGTCCTCACCGCCTCGTCGGATGATACCCGTCCGGTACTCACAGGAGTCCTCTGTCACGTTCATGAGGGTAATTTGTACTTCGCAGCCACGGATGGGTATCGGCTCGCTGAGCGACGTCTCGTGAAGTCAGATGAAGACATCCGAGCACTTATCCCTGCCTCTACGTTGGCTGATGTCGCCCGTGTTGTACCAGACGACTGTGACGAGGTGACCCTACTGATAGACGAAAGCCAGGTTCGCTTCCGTATGAATGATATCGAGGTCACGAGTCGTCTGATCGAGGGTAATTTCCCCGACTACCGGCAACTCATACCAAAAGAAACTGAGATACATGCCGTCCTATCTCGAGTCGAGTTCTCACGCGTCACAAAGATTGCTAGCCTATTTGCCCGCGAAAGCGGTGGTAGTGTGACGGTAGCAACCGATACCTCGAAGCAAACTCTTTCGATCCACTCAATAGCCTCACAGCTCGGCGAGAATACCTCTGAGGCCTCAGCCGAGGTTGACCATGAAGGTTCAGTAACCCTTAACTCACGGTATCTTATCGAAGCGCTCGGTTGTTTTGATCAAGAGACGATCAAGTTTGGCTTTAGCGGCAAGCTTGCACCGTGTGTGCTCAGTGACGTCGAGAGCGGCGGTGACTACCAGCATATCGTGATGCCGCTTCGAAGCTAGCAGATAGTACAATAATCTCTGTGAAGATCGACTCTATCCGTTTACGCCAGTTTCGCTCGTATGATGATTACGAACTCCGATTTGATGATCATATAACCGTGATAACTGGTCGGAACGGGATCGGTAAAACGAACTTACTTGAGGCAATATATGTTCTCTTCGAAGGTTCATCATTTCGTGGAGTAGATAGAGAGCTCATCCAGTATGACAAGTCGTGGTGGCGAATCGATGGGACTATCGACAACGAACCACGGCAGATCCGTTACCAACTAGAAAAATCACCCGCAAAACAAATCATCATAAACGAAACACCGAAGCGGTTCAGCTTTACGAACAAACTTCCACTCGTGTTGTTTGAGCCGAACGATCTACTGTTTGTGTCTGGCTCACCATCCAGGCGGCGCGACATGGTTGATCGGATGATCGTCACCTTGTCGCACGAGTATAAAACTGCGCTCAGTCGCTATGAGCGAGTGGTTATGCAGCGCAACAATGCCCTCAAGCGGTCATATCCACCCCAAAAACTGCGCGACATGCTGTTCGTCTGGGATGTTTCACTTGCCCATCACGCCGAGATCATCACAAACGCACGCGCTGACTTTATCAAACAGATCAACGCACGACTCCCGTATTACTACGAGCAAATAGCGGGTGAACTACACGACGTAACACTGCGCTATGTTCATTCACTTCCACCGCACAGTACTAACTCAGCTATCATGGCGCTGCTCGATAAGACAATGGCGCGCGATATCGAGCGCCGCACGAGTACGAAAGGTCCACACCGAGATGATTTTGTCTTTGTGCTCGGCGGCGTTGAGGCTAAAACATCAGCCTCTCGTGGCGAAGTCCGTTCTCTGATACTCAGTCTCAAGCTAGCTTACCGGGATATGCTTGCTGAGCAGTTTGAGACAGCACCACTTCTGCTGCTTGACGATGTTTTTAGCGAGCTCGATGAGGTGCGGCAGAATAACCTCCTTGGCAGTACCGAGCAAAATCAAATCATTATCACCGACACAAAAAATATTGCTGGTTTCGGCCGGGTAATCGAGCTTTAGCTGCCATCAACGGCATTATCAACGCCAGCCTGCTTGTTGCCGGAGTCGTAGAGCGTAGTTTCTTTGGATTCGTCCTTGATAATTACTCTTACCCAGTCAATATCAAATGATTCGATGATGATATGAGCGTCGAGATGGCGTTTGACGATAATAGGTGCCTCAATAACATCTTTGTCTGGGAGGCTCGATCCAGTTATCTTATCTACCCATAAGCTGATCTCGTTATAGCGGCCATCAACCTGTTTAGAGTAGTCGTTAAGAAGGAATTTGATTAAGTTTAGTTGATCATAACTAATACCGATTTCGAGTAGTTTTTCTCCACCGACGAGTGTCACGATCTGGTCTTCGGGACCAGCGGTTTCGGGCGTCTTCCCTTCAGGATCACTCAATGTTTGGCCGGTTGCCGGGTCTACATAACTTTCCTGGTGTGCGTTCGGATTATTCCGGATTAGTAACGAGACAGTTATGATAATAGCGAGAATCAATACCGCGGAAACCCCGATAATGATACGTATTTTTTGTTGACGATTCATATATTCTCCTCGTTACTTATAGATTGCGTATATACCGGTGGTTCTCATGTTTGCGACGAGTGTTGATGGATCCCATTCCTGGGGACTTGTGTCGTCGTGGGCTGAATCACCGACATACCACTGATTGTTAGCTGATATGCCCCGGATAACGATAAAATGACCTCCAGTTGTAAACGGTTCCGACCCATTTCCGACGGCAATCACTAACCCACCGTTATTGAGTGCGTTACTGATTTTTCTAATGCTTGGTCCTACGAATTCTGACTTCAGGCCCCAGTGCTCCGCAAGGACCGGGCCTATCGAGTGACTACTACCACCAGCAACAGACATCCCTTGGAGGGCGGCGTAGTTCGCAGTATCGACTGGGGTAACTGTTTCACCAGTGAGAGCGGTTATGATCATCGCCATCGCAGCCGGACCGCAGCCTGACTCTCCGATAGTCGTGCCTTGACCATACGGTAAGTCTTTCCAGGCCGGGTCATACTGGCTATATATCTTGAAGCCATCGACGTACTGACCACCCCCACAGTTAGATGCTGACTGAGTGCTTGCTGTAGGGAGGGGCGGCGCCGGAGCTGATGCAGAGAATTTCTCAAAATAGGATTTTGCAAAACCGAGTCTTTTTTCTCGCGCTTCTTCACCAGGACGCTCGTAGTCCGTCATCCATACGATCGTGGCATCTTCGATCGTCGTGGTTTTTTTGAAACTTGTGTTGGCTGCACTTTCGGGGCCGTTTAACTCAAACATAACAAAGTTTAACTGCAAACCAAGATCGTAAATCGGTTTATTTTGTGATTCAGCGAACGCAGCGAGGCCGGGTTTGCGGTCGTCCCATTGTGCGAGCCCGTAACCACCACTGCTTGGCATCGTTGTGGTATTTGGACCGTCGTTCTGGCTGTTCTTAGGGTTCATTCGTGACTCTTGCTGAAAGTTCCCCATAATACCAGCCGTTTGCTCGGCGCTGAAACCTTTATTTAGAAAGAAGTTCCAGACTTTTTCTGCGTTGTCGTTTCCGATCAAGCTCACATCAGTGACGTTACACGCGGCAGTGGGGGCCTGCTCGTCTCCACCCCCGGTGAATGATATGTCGAAATGAGCTTTTTGTTTGTTTGATATAGGCTCTGGCTCTTGAAAGCCTAACGCGCTCGCGTAAGAAGGCTGTGAAACAACAACAAGGGTTGAGAGTACAACAAGGCTGAAGATCTTTAAATTGTGGATTAACGTGCGCATGGTGAAGCTGCTTTTTTCGTTAATGCTTCGAGGTTTGGCTCATTACCTGCACCCATAGCGAGGAAGACGTCTTGAGGGCATATATGTTTCCCGGCGAGTGCCATGTCGATATGGAGGTGCCCGCCACTCACCTTACAGCCCACCGCGCCGAGATCGAGTATTCGCTCACCAGAATTTACGGTATCACCTACCTTGAAGCGAGGGTTCGGTGCATGAGCATAGGCGATATGGAACTTACCGTATGATGTCTCTGATTCGATCACCATACCCTCACCTGCGCCACACAGGTTAGTTTTGACAACTTTACCACTGAGCATACTGTAAACCGGTGACCCATCAGGAGGGTTCCCGATATCAACCGCGACACCTGTAACATACGGACTGGTGAATGTACCGGAGTAGGTTGGATGGGAGTCAAGGAAGTCGGCGCGGTTCGTATCCCACCATTTTTTATCTACCGGCCATGACCAGCCACCACTAGTACCGCCAGCTATCTGTATGTCGCTAAAGACCATCTCATGGTCACCTCCGTTGATTCCGCGTTTCACTATATTGTAGCCGCTGGCTTTTAGGGACGGGCTGACGAAGATATGGTCAACATCATTCCTTCCCAGTACGTCCTGTTGACTTGGGCAGCCGCTCTTTCCCTGCTGAGAATCCGATACGTGCACAAGTAGGTCGTTACGGGTCATGATACAGTACGCCAAGTTTTCTCGCAGTCCACCAAGCGGCTTATTTCCACTCGCCGCCACGGTCATCTTTGAGTTAAAGTCACCTGTGAGTATCACCGGAGCATCGGTCAACTCGTTCTTGATCGTTTGGTAGTATAGGTCGTTATTGTATTTGCGATCTCCAGGTCCATTTCCGGTCTGGCTTCTGTCATCGATCGGATCGTGGGTATTTAGTACATAGAGTTCTGGGCCGCTAGCGCCACCTTCTATATAGCGAAGTTTCACGATATTCACTTTCCGTGCTCCACCTTCGTATCGTATAGATTTCTGGTTGCCGCTTACGAGTCGGAATTTGCTTTTATCCCAAATAACGACCGAGTCAGGATTTTCGTCAGCTGGTTGACCGTTTGTTACTTTCGATGGATACATGTCATAAATATCTCCACCGTACGCGGACTGCTTAAATAGTCTCTGCTGGTCTGGCCTCACCTCTTGGAGGCCAGCGATACTGATCTGCTTATCGGTCAATGCTTTCACTGATTTCGTTAAGCGACTGCGCCAATCCTTATCTGGCGAGTGGAGGATGTTAAAGGTTGCGACACGAACAGAGGCGCCAGTCGTTGAGCTTGGTGCTCCAGGTACAACGACGTCTGCATACGGCACGATATCGTGATCTGTGCCTAAGTAGGCGTTTGTTCCGGTTAGCTGGGCGTATTTTGTTACCTCAACACCTTTCGATACATAGATATGATCAACCGGTCCGAATGATCGGGTAGCGTTACAGGTCGCAGATTTGTTGTTGAGTACATCGAGCGCGTGTACGAGTGGCTCGCCATTTGCGTTTAACATACAGTAGAACAGATTGTTGAAATCATTGTCGAGAGTGATATTTAGTGAGGTTCGTACTCCCCACCCTTCGTTAAAGTCACCGGTAAAGAATATTGGCAACCCCTCAGCTTGGAGCTGGGTTATCTTTGCGATATAACTGAGTGCCGCGTCGTGTCGTTGTTTCGGTCCATTGTAGTTGCTGTTTGGGCCACCGTTATAGCCATAGGCTGGGTTGTGGGTGTTCATGACGATGACTTGTTGGCCGGTCGTCGTATCCTCGAGCCATACTACGGGAGCATGAGCTGGCTGCTGCGGATCATCCATACGGTTAAAAGTGACTTCGTCGGTTTTAACGAGTCTGAATTTATCTAGTTTATAAGCGATCGCTCGCGCCTGTGCGCCGTTTCGTACTGCCTGAGCCGGGTCTGTCAGATCTGGGTATATGCCGTAACCACGCTTCTTTAATTTTGTGGCGATACTGTTATAGGTTGGCCAGGTTTCTGCTTCCTGGAGACCAACAACCTGGAAGTTATTACTATCCATGTTGTTAGTGCTGGCTCTGTTCCAAGCTTGGCTACTGCCGGTCTTGATATTGTACGAAGCAATCCTGAAGTTCGTTCCACCGCCAGACGATACCGTAGCCTCGGCTACAGTATCTACACACCCAGGCGTTTCAGGCTCAAAATTGCAGAGCATCGACTCAGCTACAACAGTATCAACACTACAGGCATCAAAACTTCCTTCCGGTACCTCTATGCAACCCTCTCCTTCGACGAACTCGTTGGTGAGCGGCGCATTTAGGTCGGCGTCGGTTGCGCCGTAGGGATCAACGCCGTAGAGGTCAACATACGGGTTTGCTGCGTTGGTTGTCGGAATAAGGCTGTTAGCGAAGAGCGAAGGTACTCTTGTTACGAACGAGGCTAGAGAGGTGGCGATTTGAGATGCGCTAGATGGCGCGGCGCGGGCAACTTGGTTCGTGAATGAGTTGCTTACGTCAGTGCTGAACAGAGCGTAGAACACACCTTTTTGCTTGATGTACTCTGCACGTTCTGCAGCAATCATCATATTTTGTGTGCTTGCCTGAGTCGGGGAAAGTTTACGTAAACCGATGTTTTTACTATAAGTGTTGATACTGGCTGTGGCTCCGGCGTGGGCGTTGTTGAACCATGCTGCCCCCGCAACAAATGGGTTAAAGTCGAGACCAAAGACCTTCAAGATTTTTAACCATAGTTCACTCACTAAGCCATTAACCCAGTTTTGTAAGTCGGCTGGTACAACGCTGCCGAGAATTTTTCCAGCGAAGCCTGCGAACTTTTCACTTAGCCAACCAGAGGCTCCACCTTGGCCGAGCGTGTTGTACCATACTTCCAACGTAAAGCCTGCCGGGGTTTTGTTGTAGGTGTCGATTATCGTTGTGATACCATGTGTATCCATCTGGTCTTTGATATAACCAGAGTTGTTGCTCTCGATACGATCAACTGGTACGCCTGGAATATCGCTGGCGGAGGTAGCGTATGCGGTATCGCTAAGGAAAGTTATGGGATTACCAGATATAGTGTTTCCGTCGATATAATTGTAGGCTTGGGATTTTTCGATACCTTCAGTCTGTTCGGCAAGCTTTCCAATGTAATCAGGCCGCATGGCACCGAGCTCAATCTGCGATGCGTAACCGGACATATTTCCATACAGCTGTGCATAGTTTCTTTCCTTTAGCCCAGCGACTGATTTTCCGATGTAGTCGGTTTCAGCCTGATCCTTTAACATATGGTTGATGATCGAAGCCGTATCTACCGCAGAGATTACCTGCCCTACAAAGGGGATAGCATTGACCGCAGCGGTTGTAGCGAACTTTTTAGTCAATGCCTCGGTGAAAATCTTTGATAGGTCAGAGTTTTTTAGGTTATTGTTCTTTTCGTATTCGTCGATAGCTTCTGCGGTTGCGTCGTCTGTTGCGGAGGATAGGTCGCCGCTGTCCCCTTCACCGTCTTTCATGGTATCTGGTTTAGCGCCGTCATCGATGAGATCGCACTCTGATCCGAGGAGACAATCAGCAAACAACCCGATGTTATCGCTGATTTGAGCACCCTCTGCCTCTAGACGGCCACTATGTGTCTCGGCGACACCTTTTTCACCTTCTTCCTGACTGTTTGTGATTCCGTACCGAGGAATTCCGTATTTGTGACGCAACCATTTAGCGAACTTCGCGCGTTTCATCCAGCGCCATGTGGGGATCTCCTCCTTGACGATGTCTTTTATCATTTTGTTTGTCAGGTGGTTAGACTCGAGGGCTTTTTTGATCTGAACTTCGTTCTTTAGAACACCCCCGCCCAGCACAGTGCCGTCTTTGAGTTGCAGGCGTACACCATCACCGTCCTTGGTGATAGTTAAGCCCCTGTCTGCTAGTTTTTTCTCGAAGCCATTGGTACGCATACTGGCTACGAGAGTTTTAAAAACTCCGTTTTCTACGACGACACCGCTACCGCTAGTTGCGAATTTTTGCGCGATCGAACGCGCCACTATCATCGTTGCCCTATGCTCAACA
>CAMPIR010000019.1 GCA_946886435.1 uncultured Candidatus Saccharibacteria bacterium
CTGCATCGGCGGCATTGACCAGCTGTTCGAGACTGTCCGCTATGACCCGAGCGACTTTCATAGGCAAGCCTTCGTCACCGTGAGCAACGGGGATCTCGACAAGCGTAAAACCCTTCTCGTCACTGAGGGGTCTATCTTTAGAGGTGATCGACCAGATACGGTCTTCTTGAAATAGCTCGTAGGTCGGAATCTTGAGTTTTGTGTCGCCGAACTCGGCGATCGCTGCGATGTTGGGCTGGGCGGCTATCATCTCGTTAGCGTTAGAGTAAACCTTTATGGTGTCGTTGAGCGCTTGAAGTGCGTAGAGTGTTACGCCGATCAGCACGAGCAGTAGAGCCCGAAGTATAAAAACTGAAACGGTGTTGGTGTGCGGTCTTGATTTCATATACTACCTATCATAATAAACTCTTACGGTTTATTGAAACGGATCATGGCGCGCGGTACAATGAGGCCAGATGAAACGCTACGGTAAACATTTCGCCTATATCGCTACGCTCGTTGTCGTTGTTATTATCCTAGGCGTACCAGCTGTGTTCTCACAAGAAGCATCCAGCGAAAAATGTACCTCGTCTGAAGCCTTCTGTTTTACGCCGCAACTAGAAACAACAACCTCTCGTCTTGATGCCGTCACGCTCCCAAAGATAGCGACGCCAGCCTGGCTCAGCGCACAGGGTGGGTCGAGTCAATCCTCTAGCGCTCGCGAAGTCGCCTATCAGGTCGCGCCAAAAGGAAATGTGACGGCAGATATCGATGAGTTTCGTTCACAGGTTAGCCAAACACTAAACAGCCCAAGTGGTTGGTCTCGCCTCGGCGTCCGGTTTGTTGAGGTTGATTCGGGCGGACAGTTTACTGTGTGGCTCTCCGAAGCTTCACAAGTACCGAGCTTTTCTCCAAGTGGTTGTGACGCGATAGTTAGCTGTCGAGTCGGAAACAACGTTATCATAAACGAAACCCGGTGGCAGAACGGCTCTGATGCCTGGAATGCAGCCGGCGGTAGCCTGAGTGGGTATCGACAGATGGTTATTAACCACGAAACAGGCCACTGGTTGGGTCACGGACACGAGCAGTGTTCTGGCGCCGGTCAGCCTGCGGCGGTCATGCAGCAGCAAACACTTGATATGCAGGGTTGTACGCCGAACTCATGGCCGCTTGGTCACGAACTATATGCGCCAACGATAGGGATTCGCTCATGACCGACAAAAACCCAGACAACGACGAGCCAACTTTCTTTGTTAGTCGCCGCGGTCGGCAGGTCGGTATTAACCAGGTAGACCTCAAAGGAATTGATGTCGATGACGACCCGTCAACTAAATCTCCGGCTCAAGCGGCGCCAAAAAAACAAGCACCTAAATCAAAACGCACAAGGGGCGGGTTGACGCGCCGGAAAAAGGGTATATTCGCGGTGATTATTCTCACAATCCTGCTGGTACCTTTTGTCATCGGAGAGCTTGTGGCTGCCCAGTATCGTGCCGGTATTCCGGCGGCGAAGTCTACACTTGAGAGCATCGTGAGCAAGAGCGTATTGCCGGCACAGAAAAAACCGTCGCTCACAGCCGATAGTCTGCGGGGCATTGCGAATGAAGTTGATGAGATCGTTGGCGGGATGTGTCGAGGCGGACTACTCGACAATATGGCTTCGCTCTATCCTCGCGCATCGAATGCGCTCAAGGACTGTAAAGACAATCAGGCGGAGTACGCGTCTCTAGTCAGCGCCTTGCGACAATTCGAGAAAGAGACACGTTACCTGGAACGGGTGGATACGGTCATGAAGCCTGCAGCGACACCGATAACGGATGAGTTTGCCGTGATAGCGGCTCAGCAGACCGCTTGGCAGGAAGCGTCCGAGGCGCTGAACAAGCTTTCACCTTCCGGCGAAATGCAAGCGGCTCACTTAGCGATTAGTGCAAACGTAAAAGCGATCGCGGAGAACTGGTCAAAGCTGAATCAAGCTAATAGCGCCCAGGATGCGGCAGCGTTTATGGAGGCGGAAAAGGTACTTGCTAGCGAGTACGAAGCGCTCCGCTCAGCCAGTGCGGGCTTTAACCAGGTTCTTCAGGCGGCCCAGACCCGAGTCACCACGAGCTACGACGCTCTGCGATAATTTCGATTTCAGAAGCATCATACTAACCGCTCTTTGCTTGACGCCTGTTCATAGGATGTCATACGTGTCATGTAACACCTTGACTAACAGCGATAAACTTGCTATATTTAGACGGTAACTTTTACGAAAAATATTAGTTTCTCGCGCGAATTGGTAAGTCCGACAGATACGGATACTGCCAGAAGCCGAGAATTTTAAGTGGGAAGAGGGATGTATGAAAACCCTACTCGGTACCAAAATTGGTATGACCCAAATCATCAGTGATGATGGCGCTGCAGTTCCTGTAACGCTCGTCAAAGCTGGCCCAGTGACAGTCACTCAGGTGAAGACTGTTGAACGTGATGGCTATAACGCTGTCCAGCTGGGATATGGTGAGGGTAAGAACCTGAGCAATGCCGTGAGTGGCCATGTTAAGGCCGCAAAGGTAACGCCGAAGGTCATCCGCGAAGTTCGCGTCAATGAGCTCGGTGAACACAAGATCGGTGACGCATTTGATGTCACTGTTTTTGCCGTTGGCGACGTTGTCGACGTCACGGGTATCAGCAAAGGTAAAGGTTTCGCTGGTACGGTTAAACGACACAACTTTAATACTTCTAAGAAGACCCACGGTGGTAACGGAAACGTTCGTAAACCAGGTTCTATCGGATCTATGTATCCGCAGAAAGTCTTCAAGGGCAAGCGCATGGCCGGCCGTATGGGTCACGACCAAGTAACCGTCAAGAATCTTGTCGTTGCTTACGTTGACGCCGAACTCGGTCTTATCGGCCTCAAGGGCGCTGTCCCAGGTCCCCGTAAGGGAACCGTCACAATCGGAGGGAAGGCATAATGGCTGAGACAACTCGTACAACCAAACCAACCCTGTCTAAAGATGTCGCTGGCGTCGAGGTCACGAACCACGAGCTGCTCAAACTGGCATACGACAGCTACTTGGCAACTGCTCGTCTTTCGAGCGCAACCACAAAACAGCGCGGCGAAGTTCGCGGTGGTGGTAAAAAGCCATGGAAGCAAAAAGGCACAGGCCGCGCACGTTTCGGTAGCTCACGCAACCCGATCTGGCGTGGTGGTGGTGTAGTATTCGGCCCACGCGGTAACGAGAACTACTCACTAAAGATCAGCACAACCAGCAAGCGTGTCGCACTTCGTCAGGCTCTGACGCTCGCAACCACTGCCGGCAAGATCCACGTTCTCGATGTCAAGACTACTGGCAAAACCAAAGAGATCGCAGATTTCCTGACAAAGAACAAGCTCGAACGCCGCGTTCTAATTGCTGTAGACGTCAAAACGCCCGAGCTGATCCGCGCAACCAACAACGTTCCGAACGTTCTCCTTGTCAGTGCGAAGTACCTCAGTGTCTTCCATATCCTAAATGCTGACGCGATCGTTCTGACACCGAAGGCCGTTGAGATCGTAAACTCATGGCTCGGTAAAGCTGCCCCGCGTAGTACCACGAAGGAGACCAAGTAATGTTGACTCTTATCCCACGCGTCTCTGAAAAGGCCTATGGCCAGAGCCAGAACGGTACCTACGTCTTTAACGTTCCTATGACCGCTAACAAGGCTGGTGTTATCACCGCTGTGAAAGCCCAATACGACGTTGAGGTGAACGATGTCCGTTTTGTTATCCAAAAGGGCAAGCCGGTTCGTGCAAGTCGCGGTAAGCGCGCACAGCCAGGTACAGCTTTGCGATCGAAAACTAAGAAAGCATATGTATCCTTGGTCGAAGGTGCGAGCTTGAACCTATTTAACGAAGAAGAGTCTTCAGCGAATAAGGCAGGAGAAAAGTAGTATGGCACTGAAACAATACAAGCCAACAACTAACGGCCGTCGCGGCATGACGTCTCAGGATTTCTCAGACATCACCACGCGCAAGCCGCTCAAGAGCCTGATCAAGGCGAAAAAGAGTACGGCAGGACGTAACAACACCGGTCGTATCACGACTCGTCACCGCGGTGGTGGCGTCAAACAATACTACCGTCTGTTGAACCACCGTCTTGCTGCCGGTACGACTGCGTCTATTGAAGAAATCGAATACGACCCGAACCGTTCTGCGCGTATCGCACGTATTCGCGACCAACATGGTCTGTACCACTACATCCTAGCTGACAAGAACATGAAAGTCGGAAACAAGATCGTTTCCGGTCCTGAAGCTGCAGTTGAAGTATCTAACCGTCTCCCGCTTGCAAATATCCCAACCGGTACACAGATCTACAACATTGAGATCCAGGCTGGTAAGGGTGGCCAAATGGTCCGCGGCGCTGGCACAAAAGCCCAGCTCATGGCCAAAGAAGGCGACTACGCCCAGGTCAAACTGCCATCAGGTGAAGTTCGTCGTTTCCGACTGGAATGTATGGCGAGCATCGGTGTTGTCGGTAACGAGCAGCACCAGAACGTCAAGATCGGTTCTGCCGGTCGTAAGCGCCGCATGGGTATTCGCCCAAGCGTCCGTGGTGTTGTTATGAACGCCGCAGATCACCCACACGGTGGTGGTGACGGTGGTCGTCACGGTTCTGGTAAACCACCACGTACTCCGTGGGGTCAGTTGACACTCGGTTACCGTACCCGACGCCGCAAGGATGTTAGCGGAATGATAGTAAGAAGTCGCCATGATGCGAAGAGGAAGAGGTAGACTATGAGTAGATCACTCAAAAAAGGTCCGTTCGTCGACTTCAAGCTCGCTAAGAAAGTGGCGGCGCTTGGTCCAGACGATCGTACCGTCATTAAAACGTGGGCACGCGCAAGCACGGTCACGCCAGAAATGGTTGGTCGTACGATCGCTGTTCACAACGGCCGCATGCACGTTCCTGTATACATTTCGGAAAATATGGTTGGCCACAAGCTCGGTGAGTTTAGTCCTACCCGTAAGTTCCGAAAACACGGTGGAAAGGATAAGAAGTAATGGCTGAGAAAACTACACGTGCCGTTGCAAAGGGCGTAGCCCTCGCACCACGCAAGGTCAGCCTCGTTGCCAGCCTCGTCCGCGGACGAACAGTCGCTGACGCGCTCGTTATCCTTGAGCACACCCCAAAGCGCGCTGCTAAAACGATCGCAAAGGTGATCAACAGCGCTAAGGCTAACGCGACAAACACGCATGGTATCGAAGGTAAAGATCTCATTATCGAGACTTTGACTGTTACCGCTGGTCCACGCCTCAAGCGCTACAAACCAGCTGCCATGGGTCGTGCACTGCCATTCCAGAAGAAAACAAGCCACATCACGGTTGTTGTCCGTGGTGCTGAGAAGCCTAAAAAGAAGCCGGCCGCAAAGCCAGCTGAAAGTAAGGAGACGAAATAATGGGTCAAAAAGTAAACCCTATCAGCATGCGTCTCCAGGTTCACAAGAACTGGCGTTCAAAGTGGTTTGCCACAAAACGCGAATATGTTCAGTGGCTTTCTGAGGACATCGCTGTTCGCAAGACGATCGAAAAGCGATTTGAAACGCGTGCTGTTATCAACGATACCGTTATCGAACGTTCATCCAACCTTTGCACCATATCTATCCACACGAGCAAAGCTGGTGTGGTTATCGGTCGCCAAGGTACTGGTGTTAACGAGCTCAAGAAAGACATCGAAAAGATCGTCGGCATGCCGGTACGTATCAACATCGAAGAAGTCAAACGTCCTGAGCTCGCAGCCAAGTTGGTTGCAGAGAACATTGCTCGTCAGCTCGAGCGCCGCATCAACTTCCGCCGTGCCACAAAGATGAGCGCGCAGAACACGATGAACGCTGGTGCCAAAGGTATCCGTATCGAGGTCGCCGGTCGTTTGAACGGCGCTGAGATGAGCCGTCGTGAAAAGGTGATCCTGGGTTCAGTCCCACTTCACACCCTTCGCGCTGACATAGATTACAACCTTGCAAAAGCCAAAACTCCTACCGGTATCATCGGTGTGAAAGTTTGGATCTACAAGGGTGAGAGGAGCGATCGCTAATGTTGCTTCCAAAGAAAACCAAGTTCCGCAAGGTAAGAAAAGGCAAGAACGACGGTATCGCCTCTCGTTCTAACTACATCGCATTTGGCGATTATGCCCTGCAAAGTACAACCAACGAACGTATTACCTCACGCCAGATCGAGTCAGCTCGTCAGGCGATGACCCGCTACATCAAGCGTGGCGGTAAGATCTGGATCCGAATCTTTCCACATACTCCCGTGACTCGTAAGCCACAGGACGTAAAGATGGGCTCAGGCAAAGGTAACCCAGAGTTCTTCGTCGCCAAGGTCAAAGCCGGCACGGTCATGTTCGAAATGAAGGGTGTCACTGAAGAGATTGCTCGCGAAGCTATGCGCCTCGCAGCACACAAACTTCCCGTCAAAACCCGTTTTATCCGTAGGGAGGACGCATAGTTATGAACGCTACTGAACTACGCACCAAGAGCGTCGCTGACCTCCAGAAGCTCCTCGCCGAAAAGCGTACTGAACTTTCTGAGAACAAGCGTTCACTCGCTGCCGGTGAATTACCTAACCCGCGTGTGGTTGGTAATATCCGACGCGATATCGCTCGTATCCTAACCTGCCTTAACCAGGCAATGAAAACTGAAACGTCGAAAGGAGAGGCGTAAATGGCTAAGAAAATCGTTGGCGTCGTATCATCCGACGTTCGTAACAAGACCATCACTGTCACGGCAACAAACCGTGAGACCCACCCGTTGTACGGAAAGCAGTACACGGTGACCCGCAAATACACCGCGCATGATGAAAAGAATGAAGCTAACAAAGGCGACCGCGTAGAGATTATGTCGGTTCGACCTATTAGCAAAACTAAGAGCTGGACTCTGAGCCGCATTATCGAAACCGGTCACGGTGAGATTGAGCTCAAAGAAGAACCAGCCCTAACGACCGAGAAAGCGGGAGAGGCGTAGGCATATGATCCAACAAGAATCCCGACTTAAGGTCGCCGACAACAGCGGTGCAAAGGAAATCCTTTGTATCCGCGTCCTCGGTGGTACTCGTCGTCGTTACGCTCGTGTCGGTGATATCATCGTCGCGACCGTAAAGGACGCTAACCCATCAGGTAACGTTAAGAAAAAGAGTGTGGTTAAAGCAGTCGTCGTTCGTACGACTGACCAGATCCGACGTAAAGATGGCTCAACAATTCGTTTCGACGAGAACGCAGCTGTTATCATCGGTGACGACAAGAACCCACGTGCAACACGTGTATTCGGCCCAATCCCACGTGAACTGCGTGAAGCAGGTTACGCAAAGATTATCAGCCTAGCACCGGAGGTACTCTAATATGGCGCTTCGCATTAAAAAAGGTGATCTGGTAAAGATCATCACCGGTAGCCATAAAGGCAAAACCGGCAAGGTCGTTTCAACTAACGTCCGTGAACACACGGTAAAGGTTGAAAAGATCGGCGTCCAGAAACGCCACATCAAACCTTCACAGCTGAACCCACGCGGTGGCACCAAAGAGATTCACAAGTCTCTGCCACTCGGAAATGTCGCTCTCGTCGCTGACGAGACAAAGGGCACCACCACACGTGTTGGCTATAAGGTAGACAAAGACGGTAACAAAGTACGTATCGCTAAGGTATCTGGAAAGGAGATCAAGTAATGGCTACCAAAACTGTTTCAACTCAGCCGCGACTCAAATCGCTGTACGATAGCAAGTTGGTTGCTGAACTCCAAAAAGAACTGGAACTTGGCAATGTACATCAGGTACCAAAACTGGAAAAGATCGTTATCAGCGTTGGTATCGGTAAGAACAAAGATGACAAGCGTCATCACGAGCTCGTGAGCACGACACTTCGCAAGATCACTGGCCAACAGCCGGTTGATCGCATGGCGAAAAAGTCTATCGCAAGTTTCAAGATCCGTGCCGGTATGAACCGTGTCGGTGTCAGCGTTACCCTACGCGGCAACCGCATGTACGAGTTCCTCGACCGCCTGACTAACGTAGCGCTTCCTCGTGTCCGTGACTTTCACGGCGTCGGTGCCAAAGGTTTCGACCGTGCAGGTAACTACAACCTGGGCATCGTAGAGCAATCTATCTTCCCAGAGCTTACGTTCGAAGACACACAGTTGCTCCACGGTATGCAGGTCACCTTCGTGATGAAGACCGGTGGTGCAGCACACAGCCGTGCACTGTTAGAAAAATTTGGCATTCCATTCGAGAAAGGAGATCGACGCTAATGGCCAAGAAATCAATGGTCGCTCGTGACCTTAAACGACAGAAAATGATTGCGAAATACGCAGCAAAGCGCGCAGAGCTCAAAGCAGCTGGTGACCAAGAAGGTCTCCAGGCATTACCTACGAACTCTAGCCCAACCCGCTGGAAGAACCGTAGTTCAACCACTGGTCGCCCGCGTGCATACATGCGCCGATTTGGCCTTGATCGCATCTCATTCCGTGAGCATGCATCCAAGGGAGAAATCCCCGGTATAACTAAGGCGAGCTGGTAGGAAGGATATCGATATGGCATTACAATCAACAGACCCAATCGCAGACCTGCTTACCCGCATCCGTAACGCTATCATGGCCGGCAAGACCGAAGTTCGTGTTCCTGCAAGCAAGATGAAGCTAACGGTTGCACAGCAGCTCCAAAAGGCTGGCTACCTTTCAAAGGTAACAACCGAAAAAGGTACACCGCGTGACACGATCGTCATCACGATCGTTGAGCCAGGTACCAACCCAACCATCAACGAGATTCAGCGCGTCAGCAAGCCTGGTCGCCGTGTCTACGCAGGTGTCGCAGACATCCCGAAGATCAAGAGTGGCCGTGGTATCATGCTCGTCAGCACTTCAAAGGGTGTTATGACGGACACAGAGGCCCGCAAGGCTCGTCTCGGTGGTGAGCTAATCTGTAAGGTTTACTAATCATGGACGCGGATCTCAACGCAACGGACATGGGCAAGATCGTCGGCCGCTTTCTGGTGTACGCATTGATCATAGCCGGCGTCGTATACGCGTTCGTGAAGGTAAAGAAGAATAAGAAATAAGGAGAAGTTATGAGTCGAATCGGAAAACTACCCATTCAGATTCCGTCCGGTGTGACAATCACGGTCGACTCTGGCAACGTGACCGTCAAAGGTCCAAAGGGTGAACTCTCACAGTTCATCACGCCAGATGTCACTGTGACCAACGAGGACGGTGTCGTAACTGTTGTCCGTAAGGATGACAGCAAACCTGCAAAGAGCCAACACGGCTTGATGCGTTCACTGATCAACAACATGGTTGTCGGCGTGACTGACGGTTTCGAAAAGAAACTCGAAGTCAACGGTGTCGGTTTCCGTGTATCTGGCGGTGGCCAGAACCTTGAGATGGCCCTCGGCTTTTCTCACCCGGTAAAGTACACGGCGCCAGAAGGCGTCAACATTACCGTCAACAAGATGGAAATCACCGTTGCTGGACACAGCAAACAGCAAGTCGGTCAGGTTGCCGCAGAGATCCGCGCCCTCAAGAAACCAGAGCCATACAAAGGCAAAGGTATCAAGTACGCTGATGAAGTTATTATCCGTAAAGCAGGAAAGACAGGTAAATAGTCTATGAGTATTCTCGCTAAAAAACTACTGAACCGCAGCCTGCGAAAAGGTCGCGTTCGTTCACGTGTTTCAGGCACAGCTGAGCGCCCACGACTAACGGTGACTATCAGTAACCTGCACATTTCAGCACAACTTATCGATGACGTTGCCGGCAAGACTCTTGCGAGCGCAACAACAGTTGGCACAAAGAGTCTCAAGGGCACTATGAGCGAAAAGGCCGCACACATCGGCACAGATATCGCCAAAAAAGCAAAGAAAGCCAAAGTAACGTCAGTTGTCTTTGACCGCAATGGTCGCCAGTACGCTGGTCGTCTGAGCGCACTTGCTGATGCGGCACGTAACGAAGGTTTGGAGTTTTAAAATCATGGCAGAACAACAGCAAACTCAGGCACGACCACAAGGCCAAGGCCAGGGTCAGCGCCGCGACTCACGTCCGCCACGTCGTAACGACCGCCGTGATGGACCTCGCGAGGAAAAACAGTTCGAAGAGAACGTTATCAACATCGACCGTGTCTCACGTGTCGTAAAGGGTGGACGTCGTTTCCGTTTCAAGGCGCTCGTCGTCGTTGGTGACCGCAAGAACCGTGTTGGTGTCGGCGTTAGTAAGGGTCAGGATGTCCAGACCGCTATCGCCAAAGCAACCGATGTCGCGAAAAAGAACATGATCACGATTCCAGTCGTGAACACAACGATTCCGCACGACGCAGAAGTCAAAGTGAGCGGCGCCCGCGTCCTCATCAAGCCTGCAGCACCTGGTACCGGTATTATCGCCGGCGGTGTCGTTCGCCAGATCATCGGCGTGACTGGTATCAACAACATGCTTAGTAAGAGCCTCGGTTCAACCAACAAGGTTAACATCGCTTACGCAACGATCGATGCTCTCAAGAGCCTCGTTCCTCGTGAAGAATGGCTGAACGCTCCAAAAGCAAAGAAAGCTCCTGCAAAGAAAGCAGCAGCCAAGGTAGAGGAGAAATAACCATGAAGTATCATGAACTCCAAGTCGAGTCGAACAAAGACCGCAAGCGCAAGGGTCGCGGTATCAGTGCTGGCCAGGGTAAAACCGCTGGTCGTGGTACCAAGGGTCAGGGCGCTCGTACCGGTAAGAAGCTTGCAGCAGGCTTTATGGGTGGTCAGCGTGCATTGATGCAGGCTATTCCGAAAGCTCGTGGTTTCAAGAGCAAGCGCGTACCGGCTCAAGTTGTCTACCTCGACCAGCTTAACGACGTGAAGGGTGCGACTATCGACAACTTTACGCTCGCGAACGCAGGCCTCGTAGCAACGCCTCACCACACAGTTAAAGTGATCTCTCGTGGCGAGTACACCGGCAAAGCAACCGTCAAGGTTCAGAACGCCAGTGAAAGCGTCAAAGCCGCTATCGCTAAGGCAGGCGGAACGTTCGAAGCCGTAGAAGTACCGCTTCCACAGAGTACCAGCACTAAAAAAGCTGATATCCGTGAACGAAAAGTAGCCAAAGCCGAAGCTAAAAAGGCTGACGCTAAGAAAACTAAGTAGTTTACTGCTCTCACAAAATAGCACCCACGTTCCAGTGGGTGTTTTTTGATTGAAAATGTAAACCCCGCATCTGGATGATGCGGGGCGGGTAGAACTTCAGGAGGATCTCGAGCTTTCGAGCCTGAAGTGCGGGTCGCTGTCTACCGGAACTGCGAAGTGACCACTTCTGTCG